>NZ_JANSIM010000032.1:0-6157 GCF_047502655.1 Synechococcus sp. R5-12
CCCCCCCCCATGCACCAACACCGGGCGGATCCCCACACAGGCCAGAAAGACGATGTCTCGGAGCACCTCGGCCCGTCGCTCTTGGTGCACCATGGCTGCGCCGCCGTATTTGATGACAATAACGCGGCCCTGGTACTGCTGAATGTAGGGTAAAGCCTCGATGAGGATCTGCGCCCGCGTAAGGGGATCACACGCCGACCCGGTCACCTCAGAAAGGGAAGAGTTGGTTTGCACCGCCGTAAGTCCCTAGAAGTCCAGAAAACCTGACCTAGAGTATCCCATTCTGCTTGCAAAGCAGATCTCAGGCTTTGGGCGTCAACTGGTGGTTTTTTTCAAGCTCGCTTCCCCAACCCAAGGACAATTTGGTTGAGGAATCGCCGTCAATCTTCAGGTATGGAACGGGATCGCCAGCAAAGGCAATAGGGACAACCCCAACCAGGCCCAACCCCGAATGGAAGAAGAATGGGGTAGGGGATCGACGGGCCCTGACTCTGCCTGCTGCAGCAGGGCATCGATACGCTCCTGCAGCCGTTGCCCTGAGTCTGAACTCACGGTCATTGCAAAGCCAACCCAAGCTGCCGCTGGTTGCTCCACCACGCCATAGCCCACCACCTGCAGCAGGGCCTCTCCCAACAACAAGGGATCCACCCGTTGGGCCGCCCAGCGATCCGCCCGCAGCTCCCGCAGAGTGAGCAATTCCTGCCAGAGGGCCTCGGTGTTGGGCAGCCAGCCGGTGAGGCGTCGCAGCCAGCCCACCCCAAACATCCACAGGGTGTCGCGGTAGTGGCGATGGGCTTCTTCGTGAGCGATTACAGCCCGCAAGTGCTCATCATCCAACTGCTCCAGCAGGCCGCGGCTGACCACCAACTGGGCATTCCACACCCCCACTTGGGCAGCAAAAGGGATCTCCAAATCCAGCACATAGGCCGGAGAGCCATGCAAATCCACCTGGGCCAGAGCTTGCAGATGGGCACGTCGATAGGAGCGCCAGTATTCCCAAATCCAGTGCAAGGCCACGCCGCCGGCCACGGCCAGCAACAGCAGGGCACAGCCGTAGCAGAACCAGCCCCCCACCCCGGCCATTTGTCCCCACGGCCCCATCCAGGCCAAGGCCAAAGCAGTGGTCAGCAACAGCAGCGGGGGCAGCAAGAAGTGGGTCCAAGCCCGCTGCCAACGTCGGCTCCACCCGCCCCCCTTATCCAGGCGCACTTGCACCCGCCACAGCCAACTGAGGCCCAAGCCCAGCAATAACATGCCCAAGTGGCTCATCGCGGATCCCTCCTGGCTTGACGGGCCACCCGCAGCCGTTCGGCAATCGCCTGCAACTGGGACACACTGGCCTGATCCAGGCTATCGGCAAAGGCTGCCACCGTATCGGGATCCCCTACAGCCAAAAACTGCTGCAGGTGGGTGAAGGCCCTGAGGCTGGCCGCTTCCTGACGAGAAAGACGAGGCCGCCACAGCATCGGCAAATGCCGCCCTTGGGGATCGGTGCGGCGCTCACAGCTCACCCAGCCCTTCTGGCTTAAGCGCTGCAAAACTGTAGTCACAGAGGCATAGGCCAGCTCCCGATCCGGATCGGCCAAGATGCGCTCGTGGATTTGACGGGTGCTGGCACTGCCCAGATCCCAGAGGATGTCCAAGATTTCCGACTCCAGAGGGCCCAGCGACAGTTGCTTGGGACGATGCTTGGGCAACATGAGCCTTTGCCGGTGTAGGAATTTCTATCTAGCTAGATTAACTGTTGGAGTCTCAAGCCCCGCAGCCATTTTAAGGATCCGCTAAGCTCGAAGATGGTGGTTCTTCGTACTGTTTCTTCCCATGGCTGCTCCCACCTACCACACCATCACCTTCGGCTGCCAAATGAACCGCGCCGATACCGAGCGCATGGCCGGGATCCTGGAGTCCCTGGGGTATGTGGCCACCGAAGATGAGTTGCAGGCGGACTTAGTTCTCTACAACACCTGCACCATCCGCGACAATGCTGAGCAGAAAGTCTATTCCTACCTGGGCATCCAGGCGCAGCGCAAGCGCAAGAACCCGGCCATCAAGCTCATTGTGGCCGGCTGTGTGGCCCAGCAGGAAGGGGAGAAATTGTTGCGCCGCGTCCCTGAGCTGGATCTGGTCATGGGCCCCCAGTACGTGAACCGCCTTGGGGATCTGTTGGCGCAGGTGGAAGCCGGAAACCAGGTGGTGGCCACCGATCCGGTTGAGATCCCAGAAGACATCACCAAGCCCCGTCGCGACAGCCAGGTCACTGCTTGGATCAACGTTATCTACGGTTGCAACGAGCGCTGCACCTACTGCATCGTGCCGCGGGTGCGAGGGCAAGAGCAGTCCCGCCAGCCCCAGGCCATCCGCGCCGAAATCGAAGACGTGGCCAGAGCAGGCTATCGAGAGGTGACGTTGCTGGGGCAGAACATCGATGCCTACGGACGGGATCTGGATCCGAAAACCAACCTGGCCAGCTTGTTGCGCTTCGTCCATTCGGTGGAAGGTATTGAACGGATTCGCTTTGCCACCAGCCACCCGCGCTACTTTACCGAGGAGCTGATCGCCACCTGCGCCGAGCTGCCCAAAGTCTGCGAGCACTTCCACATTCCCTTCCAGGCGGGCAGCAACGAAGTGCTCAAGCGGATGCGGCGCGGCTACACCCACGAGCGCTATCGCCAGATCATCCAGCTCATCCGCCAATACATGCCCGAAGCCGCCATCAGCGCCGATGCCATTGTCGGCTTCCCGGGAGAGACCGAAGCTCAGTTCCAAGAAACCCTGCAACTGGTGCAGGACATTGGCTTTGACCAAGTGAACACCGCCGCCTACTCCCCTCGTCCCGGCACCCCTGCCGCCGAGTGGCCCGACCAAGTGCCCGAGGAGGAAAAAAGCGACCGCCTGCAACGGCTGAACCGACTGGTGGCCGAGGTGGCCGCCGCCCGCAGTGCCCGACTCCTAGGCCAGGTGCAAGAGGTGCTGGTGGAAGGCCCCAACCCGAAAAACCCCCGCCAGGCAATGGGGCGTACCCGCGGCAATCGCTTGGTGTTCTTTGAAGGGGATCCAGAGCAACTGAAGGGATCCCTGGTGCCGGTGCGCATTACCGCCACGCGAGCTTTTTCGCTGACCGGAGAGGCAGTTACCGTCCGCGCGAGCGGGCCATAGGATGAAGGCTCTCACAAACACAACTTTCCCCAGTTCCCTCTTGTCCGATTGCGCCGGCGGAGCGCCTCTCCAGGGAGCTGTTTCGCTGAGAAAAACCATGCCCTCCTGGGTGAACAGCTTTAAGGCAACCGCCAGGCAGTCACTGCCCTTTCCGCCACGCCGACCAGGGCACAACCACCGCCCTAGCTAGCTTTCTTCCGCGCAGCAGTAGAACGGAGCTTCATACACAACGTTTTGGCAACAGCAACAGGCCGGCGCTGGAACAGGCCCCGAATACCTGCCCTGCCTAGCGCAAGATTTCAAAATCCAAAACGGGCTCTGTCTGGGTCACGCGGTAGTACCCGGCCTGGGTACGAACCGAAGCCTGATAGGGGCTGGGCAAATCCAGCGAGCGCAGGGGTGGGATGTTGGTGCGCTGGTTCAGCAGCGTGGTGAAGAAGGCGGTGGTCTGCCGGGCCTGGGAGCGCACCACCTCCTCAGGGAAAATGACCGGATCCACATTCCTGCCTGTATCCAACAGGATCCTATCCAGGGCATCTCCCACCGGATAGGAAGGATAGGCAATTTGGGCCAAGGCGGATCCAATCGGGATCCCGGCGGACAGACAACCCAGAAGAATGGCCAAAGTCAGACGCATGTGCTGGGATTCCTCCTGCGCTACAGCTTTTCCTCAACACCGGAAAAAAGGGGAGGTTGGACGTTGCCAATCAACCTTGATCCCCGTGCAGCCTACCTTTTGACCGGCGGCTAGAGCGGATTCTACTCGAAATGCCTCAATTGGCAACCGCCTGCAACCCAATGGAGGGCCAATATGACAAAGGATCTCGCCGCCGACTAGGATCAGGATGCTCTGCTTGGGATCCTTAGACCTGTGAGTGTTTGTGTTCGCATTGCCCCCAGCCCAACCGGAAATCTGCACATCGGCACCGCCCGAACGGCAGTGTTCAACTGGCTGTATGCCCGTCGCCACGGTGGCCGGTTCATTTTGCGCATCGAGGACACCGACCGCGACCGCTCTTTGCCCCGCTACACCCGCAACATTTTGGCGGGCCTGGCCTGGTTGGGCCTAGACTGGGACGAAGGGCCGGTCTACCAATCCAAGCGCATCGAGCGCTATCAAGCGGTGGTACAGCAGCTTCTGGATCGAGGGTTGGCCTACCGCTGCTACGTCAGCGAGGCGGAGCTGGAGGAGATGCGCGCTGCCCAGAAGGCCGCCGGCAAAGCCCCCCGCTACGACAACCGCCACCGCTTTCTCACCGAAGCCCAGCGACGGGCCTACGAAGCCGAGGGTCGGCAGCCGGTGATCCGCTTCAAAATCGAGGAGCCCCTGGAAGTGTCTTGGGTGGATCTCATTCGCGGCCCCATTACCTGGAACACCCAGGACTTGGGGGGGGATATGGTCATTGCCCGGGCGGATGGCTACCCTCTCTACAACTTGGCGGTGGTGGTGGATGATATTGACATGGGCATCACCCATGTGATTCGCGGCGAAGATCACATCGGCAATACCCCCAAGCAGATTTTGCTCTACCGCGCTCTTGGCTACGAACCTCCCCAGTTCGCCCATTCTCCTTTAATCCTGAACCCGGAGGGGAAAAAGCTCTCCAAACGGGATGGGGCAACTTCGGTGACGGAGTTCCAGCAGCTGGGCTTTTTGCCGGAAGCTCTCAAGAACTATTTGGCTTTGCTCAGTTGGTCTCCTCCAGATGGGGAAGAGCTTTTCTCTCTGGAAAAGGCGGCTGCGCTGTTCGACTTTGACCGGGTTAACCGTGCGGCTGCCCGCTTTGACTGGGACAAGCTCAACTGGATCAACAGCCAGTACATCAAGCGGCTTTCTCCGCCAGAACTGGTAGAACGGCTCACCCCCTTTTGGCAGGCGGCAGGGTTTGACCTTTCCGAGGTGCCGGATCCCACCTGGTTGGAAGATGTGGCCCGCCTGATTGCCGATGGTATCGACCGCCTGGCAGAGGCTCCTCCGCTCAGCCGCTTTTTGTTTCAGGAGCCCCTCAGCTACACGTTGCCAGCTCTGGAACAGTTGCGCCTGCCTGGGGTGGCAGAGGCTATGGCTGCAATGGCCACCACGTTGGCTGCTGCCGAGCTGCCCCAGGTTTCGGCGGACAGCTTAAAACCGCTGGTGGATCAGGTGGCCAAGGGCCAGAACATGAAAAAGGGCCTGCTGATGAAGAGTTTGCGGGCCGCCCTGACAGGGGATCTGCAGGGGCCGGATTTGCTGGAATCTTTTGCCCTTCTCCAGCGGCGGGGCTGGGCTTTGGGGCGGTTAGAGGCTGTGCAGAAGTTGGTTCCTTGTTGATGGAAGCCCATCTCTTGCTGTCATGCCTTCGGTTGCCTCTGTTGAAAGTGCTCCGCACCGCTGCCGCAATCGGGATCCCATGCTGTCACGCCAGCTACAGGCTGCAAACCAAATTGTCCAAGAACTGGTGCTGCTCTCTTCTCAGTTGTCTTCCCCATCCTCTTCGGACTCTGTAGAGACGAGGGAGCTGGAGCAGTGTGTGCTCAAGTTGGCCCAGACCTTGGTACGGCAGATGGTGGATCGTCTGGGTGCAGCCTCAGCTCGCCTTTGGTTTTTCGACCCGCAGGAAGGATGTTTTCAGTCGGTGGCCCATGCCGGCCTGCTCAGCCCTGCTCACGACCAAATTCAGCGGATCTACCCTGACGACAGCCCTTTGGGACGGGTGGCCCAGGAGGGGCTGCCGCTTTTGAGCAACAATCCCGCCCAAGAAGCCTGGATGCCCGCCCCGGAGTGGGTGAAGGCCAATGGCTTGCGAGGCTTTGTTGCCTACCCGATTAACCGGGGGGAGGAGCGGCTGGGGGCTTTGGCTCTGCTGAGCCGGACACCTCTGGAAGCCAGCTTTCTGATTGTCAAACACGCGGGGGCACGGCGCATCGATCTCATCATTCAGCCCAAGGCGCAACAGGACGCGGGTTCCTCTACCAACCCTCAGCTAGAAATCGCAGGAGCCCCGCACTGTACCCGTAGGGT
>NZ_JANSIM010000240.1:0-960 GCF_047502655.1 Synechococcus sp. R5-12
ATTTACGTGGAGTTTACTTCTGAGCAAGACCGCAAGCAGATTGATCATAGGTATAATCAGCACTTGGCTCCTGACTTTGTCATTATGGATGCACGTAGGGCAGGATAGTGCAAAACTAGCCCTCTTTGTAGCCTGGGCAGAAGCTACACTTTGTCAGCAGCACTGATTAGAAGGACGAGCTATGGAAAATTCCAACAAAGAAACTCTGCAACCGCGAGTTCTCCTGAGCTGGCCAATTTGGCCAGACTACATCGCACCGCCGCAGTTTTCAGATCGGCAAGTAACTGTCTGTCCCAAAGAAAAAGTGGGGGGCAGTGGAGTAGGCTATGTCAACCGTCGTGAAGGCTTGGTGGAGTGTCCGGAAGGAGATTATGACCTCTATGACTTTGTCCAGCAGTCTGAGCAGATTGTGGATAAAGAGTTTGACTTGGTGATTGTACGAGCTTCCAGCTGCGAATACAGCAACCCCTTCAACACGAAAAAATTTGGCTGTCCAACCGTCTTACTAGCCGGAACTACGCATTATAGCCACTTCCCCATCCAACATCTTTTGGCCTACTGGGCCGTTGAAGCCTTTGATTATGTTGTTACTGCTCACAACCGCCAGCACCTGCACTGGTTTGCCGCGGCGGGCGCGGAAAACCTGGCCTGGCTACCTCTCATCTCCATGCATACGGTTGTCCACAAGTGGGTAGAAGCAAGAGAAAGCCAAGTTGTCTTTATTGGCCAGCAGGGATCCGAGCATCCCAGACGTTCCCGTCTGGTCGAAGCCATAAAGAGGGCACACTTGCCCATTCTTGCCAAAACTGCCAACCGTCAAGAGGCAGCCCGCCTATTTGCCGAATCGCTGATTTCGTTTAACTGCAGCCTGAACGGGGATCTGAACTTAAGGAACCTGGAAGTGATTTCTGCGGGTGGCTTTCTGCTTACTGACCAGCTCTCCTTCGCCTCAGGATTGGA
>NZ_JANSIM010000241.1:0-19119 GCF_047502655.1 Synechococcus sp. R5-12
TAGTCATGAGGACAAACTTCCCTAAGGAAGCGCGAAGATTGACAGCCTAAGCTTAAAACATCCGTTAAGTTTCGTCAACCACCTTTTTTGATCCTGAGAGAGGCCATGTCGCTTGTCCGCTGGATTTTAGGGATCCACACCACCACGCCCGTTTTGGGCCTGGCCCTGCTGCCGTTGGAGCCAGGGTTGGGAGAAACCCGCAGTCAGAGCTGGTGGCTGGATCGGGAGATGGCAGCGCAGTTGCACCCCTGCTTGAAAGTCTTCTTGGCCGGTCAAGCTTGGTCGCAGATAGCTGGGATCGCTGTAGCTTTGGGGCCGGGCAGCTTTACGGGCAGCCGTTTGGGGGTGAGCGTGGCCCGTCTGCTGGGCCAGCAACTGGGCATTCCCGTGTTTGGCTACTCGGCTTTGGCCGTCCTCGCCCGCCAGGTGTGGCAGGAGCAGGGATCCCCGCCCCAGCCCTTGACGGTGGCGGTGCAGATGGACGCCAAACGAGAAGAGTGGTATGGCGGCGTGTATCGGGTGACAGAAGAGGGTGTCGCTGCAGAAGTGGCCGATCGGCTCTGGGAGGAAGAGGCTTGGCAGGCAACTCTCCGACAGTGGCCGCAAGCTCTATCCGTGAATGCCGCCGATTTTGTGGATCCTGCACCTGTGGTGGCGTTGGCAGAATTGGCCCGCGCCGATTTTCGGGCCGGGTTGCGCCCTCAGTGGCAGGAGGTGTTGCCCCTTTACGGTCGCCAGCCCCCGATTGATCTCAGAGGGCTGAATCGGACTCCGCCTCCCCAGCGCGAACGGAGTGCCCCATCGTCACGGTAAGATTGGGAAGTCTAAGCAACGGATCCCTCTGCTGACATGATCTCAAGCAACGATTTGCGCCCTGGCGTCTCTGTAGAAATTGACGGAGCTCCCTACAAGGTGATCGAGTTCCTGCATGTGAAACCCGGCAAGGGGGCAGCCTTTGTGCGCACTAAGCTCAAAAACATGCAGACTGGCAACGTTGTGGAGAAAACCTTCCGCGCCGGTGAAACCCTGCCCGCAGCCACCATCGAAAAAGTCGAGATGCAGTATCTCTACGCGGAAGGGAACAACTTGGTGTTTATGGACATGGAGACCTATGAGCAGGCTCCAATTACCGCCGCCCAAATTGGCTCCGCCGTGAAATATCTGAAAGAAAACATGCAAGTGTCAATCTTGCGCTGGAATGGGCAGGTGATCGATGTGGAGCTGCCCAACACCGTTGTTCTGGAAGTGGTGGAAACAGATCCAGGGGTGAAAGGAGATACCGCCACTGGGGGAACCAAGCCGGCCAAGCTGGAGACCGGTGCTGAGATCCAGGTGCCTTTGTTCATCAAGGTTGGAGAACGGATTCGGGTCGATACCCGCACCGACACCTATCTGGGCCGGGAGTGAGTTCTCCCTCTCCTTTTCGGTTATGGATTTCTGTTGTGGACAGGTGATGCATCAGGAGTGAACCTTCCCTTGGATGTTGTCAATTGGCAGGAAATTCGTCTTCTCCTGGCCGCTCTGCAAGAGAGCGATGTTACCGAGCTAACTCTGGAGTTCAAAGATTTTCGCCTCACCTTGCGCAAAGGGATCCCGACTGAGCTCTCCTCCACCCCCGCCAGTCCGGTTATTGTCTCCTCTGCGCCTCCTCCTGCTCCTGCAGAAGCGCCCCCTCCTCCCACTGCTCCCAAATCCACCCCCAGCCATTGGATAGACGTGACGTCACCAATGGTGGGCACTTTCTACAGCGCCCCAGCTCCAGGTGAACCTGACTTTGTGCGGGTTGGCCAACGGGTGAACAAGGGCCAAACCCTGTGCATCATCGAGGCCATGAAGCTGATGAACGAGATCGAGGCCGAAGCGGCAGGCGTGGTGACCGAGATTTTGGTGAGCAATGGGCAATCGGTGGAGTTTGGGCAGGTGTTGATGCGGTTGGATCCCACGGCTTGATGGGCAAGGGGGTAAACCGGATTTTGGCGACCCAATCTCCCTTGCCTGTGTATACACCAGAGTTGAATCGGATTGAGGGGATGTGGTCGGTGTTGAAGCACTGTATCCGTCAGTTTTCCAGAGCCGGGAAGTATGGGATGGAGCAAAGGATACAGACCGCTTTGCTACTCATCGATCCATTCAATCTCTCCTGCTGGGAGAGAAGTTGGGGGTGACAGCCTGGGAAACCCTCTCAGACCAATTTGACCAGTCTGCGCGCCCCTTTCATAGCCCTACCTGTCCTCAGTTCCCAATAGGTGCTCGCCAGATCCGGCTGAGGTTAAGAGAATCCCATAGCCCCCCAGCCCATCATTGACTATGATGCGGGCGTGAGGTGTGAATAAGTACCTAAACAATGGCAACCCAACGCATTTGCTTTGCTCAAGTCTCAGATGTCCACCTGATGCCCGAGACGGGGTGCCGCTGTTGGTGGATGTCCGATTCCCCCCGCCGCCAGTTGGAAGCCGCCGTTGCCCATCTCAACCAGGTGCCCGATCTGCACTTCGTGGTGTTTACCGGGGATTTGGTGGATCAAGCGGATCCGGAGAGCTTTCAATCTTTCCAGGAGATTGTTGCCCAACTGCGGGTGCCCTATTACCTCAGCCTGGGCAACCACGATATCGACACCCTGAGGAGAAAGGGACGCTTCAACCGGGATCAGTTTATCCGTTGGTGCCAAAGCCAATTTCCCCTGTCCCCGGCTCCCACCGGTTACGTCGATTACAGCCTTTCCCCTCTGCCCGGGATCCGCTTGATTGCCCTCGACGCCAGCCTGGGACGCTTCCCTTTGCCTCAGGGCGTGCTCCGCCCCTCCCAACTGCACTGGCTGGGCGAACATCTGCAAATGGTGCCGGAAGAATGGCTGATCCTGCTGATCCATCAGCCGCCCTTCATTGCTCCCACCCAAATGGACGCGGTTTTGTTTCGCAAGTACCGGCTCCTCAGCGAACCAGCCTCGGCGCTACACGCTCTCTTGGCCCGTCACGGACGGGTGGTGGCGGTGCTGAGTGGCCACCTGCATGTGCCGAAGGTGTATGTCCGCGATGGGATCCCCTACCTGACAGCACCTCCTCTGGTGGGGCCGGTTTCGGCTCTGCGGGTGTTTGAGCTGGACGTGAACCCACGGCGAGGGGTGTTGCGCTACCACTGGGTTAAGTTGCCGGAGTTGGATCCCAGCCCCCTCTGGCACGGCTTGGTGATGGGGATCCGACGGGATCGCTGGGGACAAATCCCTCTCCGGGCCAAGGGATCCCGCTCTCTCCCTCTGCCCGCTGCCGCCTGGTAATCAAAACCCCTAAAGCTTGACCGAATTAGTGTAGATTAAAAAAAGCAAAAATCGTCGAGTTCGGTGTCTTCCCCCTATGACAGCAAGCCTTTCTCCTTCTAGCCGCTGGGAGCTGGCGGCTCAAGCGCTGCGGGAGCAGTATCAACCTCAAGTGGCGTCCCTGAGCGAACGGTTTGAGCCTTTGTCGGCAAGAGACCTGCTCACCTGGGCGGTTGAAGAATTTGGAGATGGGCTGGTGCTGGCCTGTAGCTTTGGCCCGGAAGACCTGGTGCTGATCGATCTGCTCACGGCGATTAACCCCCATGTCCGCGCCTTTTTTCTGGACACCGATTTTCACTTCCCGGAAACCCTACAACTGCGGGAACAGGTGTTGGCCCGCTATCCCCACCTACAACTGGAGATCTTCAAGCCCTTGCTTACCCCGGAAGAGCAGGCAGCTCAATACGGGCCAGAACTGTATCGCTCTAACCCCGACCTCTGCTGCAACATCCGCAAGGTGGAGCCCTTGAATCGTGCTCTGGCCGGTTGCACCACTTGGATTACAGGGATGCGTCGGGAACAATCCCCCACCCGCGCCGATATCGGCAAGGTGCAGTGGGACGGCAAGCGCAACCGCCTCAAACTCAACCCGCTGGCTGACTGGACAAATGGCCAAGTTTGGAAATACATCCTTGACCACGGGATCCCTTACAACCCCCTGCACGATCGCCACTACCCCAGTATCGGCTGCCTCCACTGCACTGCGCCTGTTGAGCCAGGGGCGGATCCCCGCTCTGGACGCTGGAAGGGCACAAGCAAAACCGAATGCGGCCTGCATACCTAACCCATGACTGCTTCCTCCATCCTTGAGGTGGCTCAGTTTGAAATTACCCCCGGCTCTGAAGACGCCTTTGAAGCCGCCATCGCTCAAGCTTTCATCTATTTGCAGCAGACCGACGGCTACCAAGGGCACCAACTGCAGCGCTGTCTGGAGCACCCTCAGCAATACCTACTGCTCGTTCAGTGGGGATCCCTAGAGGCCCATCTGGTCAACTTTCGCCAATCGGAAAACTTTGTCCGCTGGCGTGCCCTCATCGGGCCCTACTTTGCTCGCCCACCCCAGGTGTTGCACTACCAGTTGCTGACCGGATCCCCTTTTTGATTTGAAATAGGGCACCTGTCCACTCTCCACCCAGGCTAATCCCAATGGGACGGGTTCAAAATGTGATATTATCGATTTCCGACCTTCAGGTAGATGCGCGGCAGCATCGCTCATAGGGGCTGTTAACTCAGTGGTAGAGTACCACCTTGACACGGTGGGAGCCGCTGGTTCAATTCCAGCACAGCCCATGTCCTTGACAGAAGCTCACAAGACTCTGCTCTGGGAGCGGGTTACCGTGCTGGGCCGAGCCTTACCCTGCAGGTCTTGCGAAACTGGGGATCCCTCGCCGCCACGGACTCTATTGGTAGATGTTGGCCGCTTTTAACATGTGGTAGGTGATCAGCAATTGAGTCAAAGCCAGGGGACAGCTCTGGAGCAGCTCGCCGGTGGTGCCGATCAACTGGCCGATGTTGGGGTTTCCCTCTAAGCTACAGAACTTGCCCAGGTAAGGGATTTCGTTGCAGAGCATCCGCTCCAGCTCAATCACTTGGCTGGCCGTAGCATGGGCATCAATCTGCAAAACATCGACGGGCTTGCCCATATCCCGATCCAAATCCAAACGAATGGCAGAGCTAAGGTGATTGTCGCGGGCATTGAGGATTTGCCAAAAATCTGGGTGAGGAATGGTGGGGCGCAGCACCAAGCGTGCATTCAGCAATACCTCGTCTTGGTCGGATCCCTCTTGGGGCGGGTAAAAGGTGACCACTACATCGGCCCATTGGCGCTGTGGACGAATAAAAGCCTCTGAGTCGGGTTCGCGCTTTTTGAGCTCTTCTCGCACTTGCTCTTCGGTATATCCGCGCTTGCGGGTGTCCCGCTTAATCTTCCAAAGGGCTCGTAAATGTTCTGGGGGAGCCAAATAAACCTTGACATCGTAGCTATCCCGCATGCCACGGGTAAAGTAGCCCAGCAGCCCTTCGACGATGACATATTTGTTGGGCTTGACGTACTCTGGAGGGTCAAAGGTGCCGGTGCTGTGGTTATAGACGGGCTTTAGGATCGGCTGGCCGGTGCGCAGGAGCGTCAGGTGCTGCTGAACGATATCCAGGTAGTTGCAGTCGGGATGAAGGGCTGTAATCCCCAGTTCAGCGCGTTGCTTGCGGTCGTAGCGGTGGTAGTCGTCGGTGCAAATGACAGTAACGTTTTCTTCCCCCAAGACTTGGGCAATGCCGCGGGTAAGGGTGGTCTTCCCAGCAGCACTATCGCCAACAATACCCAGAATAATCGGGCGCTGAGCCACGGATCCCTCTCCTGAATCGTGAACCTGGGGCAGAGAACTCCCAACAACACCGGCCAAACTCAACTTCGTTTCGACCTGCGGATGGCCCCGATCAGAGAACAGGGATTGTCGGTCAGCAAACGAAGTTAAGCAAGCATTATCGGCTCTGGAGGGTATTGGGGCAAGAGAACGTTACAGCTTTTTTCAGCGGAGCCCTATGGATCCCTATACTGGAGTAGAAGCACTGGAAGGCATCAAAGCAGCAAGGGTAGCATTAGGTCAGACCGCTAGAGGGGGAAGCAACCGATGGGATTGTTCGATCGGGTCAGCCGAATCATTAGATCCAATATCAATGCGCTGGTCAGCAGCGCCGAGGATCCGGAGAAAATCCTGAACCAGACCATTCAGGACATGTCTGAGGATCACTACCAGATGCGGCAAGCGGTTGCCCAGGCCATTGCTGCCCAGAAGCGGATAGAGCGGCAGTATGAGCAAGCACAGCAGAGTGTTGATGAGTGGCAAAGACGCGCCGAGTTGGCCCTGCGCAACAACAACGAAGCTTTGGCTCGGGAAGCGCTGGTGCGCAAGAAAACTTTTGCCGAGACTGCCCAAAGCCTGAAGCGGCAGTTGGATGAGCAGACTAAGCAGGTGGAGATCCTGAAGTCCAACATGACCAAGCTGGAGAGCAAGATCGCTGAGGCCAAGACCAAAAAGGACATGCTCATCGCTCGCGCCCGCGCCGCCAAGGCTTCCCAGCAAATCAATCAGGTTATCGGGCGGGTGGACGCCACAAGCGCCTTTGCTGCTTTTGAGCGTATGGAGGAGAAGGTGAACTCCCTGGAGGCCCAGTCGGCGGCAGTGGCAGAGCTGGCGGTGGACAATTTGGAAAACCAGTTTGCCGCTTTGGAGGCGGGTGGCTCGGATGTAGATCACGAGCTGCTGATGCTCAAGGCGTCGATCCAGGGTCAGTTGCCCTCTGGAGGGTCAAAGTCCTCAGGCCAACCTTCCACCGCAAGTGAGAGCGAGGTCGATCTGGAGTTGGAAAATTTGCGCAAGGAGATTGACCAGCTCTAACAGGCGGAATGTCGCTCTCCTCCGACTCTCAAGGCTTGCCGGGCTGAGTTTGGGCCGGGGGGTGGTAAGCTAACCAACAAGAACTCTGACAGCCCTTCTGCCGACCAGCAGGGCAAAGTCTGTCAGTGAAGCGTTCCACCTCGAGTGGCAGGGATCCCCAGAGGGTAATCAACCTGCGAAAGGGTCACAGCCTGCTTCCGGCAGGGCTGAGGTTAGTTTGCCTACGGTTTTGTGAGAGAACAAACAGCGATGACAACAGCAAGTATCAAGCCTCTCTTGGATGCCAAGCAACTGTTGCAGGCTTATGCGTCTGGCCAACGGGATTTTTCGGGCTCCAACCTGAGCGGAGCGCAGTTGAGTGGCGCGAATTTGAAGGGCATTATCCTACGGGATGCCGACTTGAGTGGGGCAGATTTGCGCGAGGCGGATTTGTCGGGAGCAGATCTCTCGGGAGCCGACCTGCGCGGAGCCAAGCTGCGACGGGTGAACCTGATTGGGGCTAAGTTGGTGAAGGCAGATTTGCGGGGGGCCAACCTCTACCGGGCCAAATTGCTCAGGGCCGACCTCAGCGAAGCCGAGCTGAACCGAGCCGATCTGCGGATTGGGGCCGATCTGCGCGGAGCCATCATCACCAACACCCATTTCCGCGGTGCCCTTTACGACGAGTACACCAAGTTCCCGGATGGCTTTAACCCCACAGAGATGGGCATGTAGCCGGGGCTTCGCTCAGGGGATCAGGTTCTGCCACAGTTGGGCCATGCCTTCGGCAGCCGCTACAAAGGGCGGGTTGTGCAGGTCGGGCTTGTTGTAGCGCAAGGGATCCCCTGCCAGATCGGTAACCCTTCCCCCCGCCTGCTCCACAATGCACTGGGCAGCGGCAGTATCCCACTCCATGGTGGGGCCGAAGCGAGGGTAGAGATGGGCAGATCCTTCGGCCACAAGGCAAAGCTTTAGGGCACTGCCCACAGACTTCACTTCCAGAGAGCCACAGCGCTGCCGCAGCCGCTCGAGGAACTGCTCCGTCTCCGGGTTGCTGTGGGAACGGCTGGCCACCACTTGTAGGGGTTCTTGGGCGTAAGGGCAGGTGCGGATGGGCTGTTCGTGAACGCAGGACGGAGTCCTTTCCCTCTTGCAGGCCCCCAGCTTTTGCGCAGCCGCGTAGGTGAGGCCCAGAGCTGGGGCATGGACGACCCCCAGGATGGGGATCCCTTCCTCGATGAGAGCAATATTCACCGTAAACTGGCCGTTGCGCCCGATAAACTCTCGGGTGCCATCCAAGGGATCCACCAGCCAAAACCGCTCCCACTGTTGCCGCTCTGGGTAAGGGATCCCGCCCGATTCTTCCGAGAGCACCGGGATCCCTGGGGTCAACTCTTGCAGGCCCTGCAGGATCAGGTGGTGGGCAGCCAGATCCGCCTCAGTTAGGGGGGAGGCATCTGCTTTGAGTTGGATCGGCAGCGATTTTTGCCGATAGAAGGGCAAGATGGCCTGCCCTGCTGCTTCTGCCAGGCGGCACACCTCAGGCAGGAGAGCGGCCAGATCTTGAGCCTGCACGGATCCCTCCCCAAGCTAGAAACGCACCGGAATGGCATGGGCGGCCAAGTCGGCTTTGATCTGCGCAATCGTCAGCCGGCCATAGTGGAGCAGCGAGGCCAATAGAGCCGCTTCCGCCCCTCCCTCCTGCAGAGCTTGGCGGATATGAGCACACTCCCCTGCTCCTCCTGAGGCAATCACCGGCACCGACACCGCCTCGGCCACCCGCCGGGTTAGCTCCAGGTCATAGCCGGCCTGGGTGCCGTCGGCGTCCATGCTGGTGAGCAAAATCTCCCCTGCCCCCCGCTCGGCCACGCTTTTGGCCCACTCCACCGCGTCCAGGCCCGTCGGCTGCCGCCCCCCGCGCACGTATACCTCCCATCCCCCTCCCTGCGGCTTGGCGCGAGCATCAATGGCCACCACAATGCACTGGGATCCAAACCAGCGGCTGGCTTGAGCCACGAGATCAGGATCCCGAACCGCTGCCGAGTTGAGGCTGACCTTGTCCGCCCCGGCCCGCAGCAGTTGTCGGATCCCCTCCAGATCGCGGATCCCCCCTCCCACCGTGAGGGGAATGAACACCTGCTCTGCGGTGCGCCGCACCACCTCCAGCAAGATCTCCCGCTCTTCGTGGGTGGCGGTGATGTCCAAAAAGACCAGCTCATCGGCTCCTGCCTGATCGTAAGCCTGGGCCAGCTCCACCGGATCCCCGGCATCCCGCAATTGCACAAACTGGATCCCTTTCACCACCCGCCCTGCCGCCACATCCAGACAGGGAATGATCCGTTTGGCCAACATCGCTCTCTCCCAAGGACTCCATACCGCTAACGCGAACAGAGGGGAACAACTGGGGATCGTTTTAGCCGAAGCTGATGACCAGGAAGGGTTCTTGAAACTTGGCCCCAGTCACCTGCCGACCTGCCAAGCTGGGGGGCAAGAACAAATTGCGCCGCTGATCCCCGGCGGTAATGGTCAGCTCCGGGCCTGATTGGCTCAGCTCGATTTGGGCCTTGCTGAAGCCGGGAATAAACAGCTTGACTGTACGGGCTCCCTCGTCGATGGCCACGGGCGGCGGCACATCCGGCACAGCGAACATCCCCCCCACCGCTGCTTCCAAAGCCGACCAATCGGATCCCTGACGCAGGGGGAGTGTCCGTACTGTCAGCGGGAAAAAATCGGCAGCCGAGACCTCCCCCGGAGCCAGAGGGGTGACCCAGAGGCCACCCACCGTCAGCCCTACCATCTGAGCGCTCCCCCAAAGGTAACGGGCGGTTTGCACGGCCATCGGGTCTGGGGTGGTCACCAGGTGGGCCAGCACACGGCGCGGATCGGCAATGGCCTGTCGTCCCTGCTCCAAGAGGTTAGTCATGCCCCCCAACCGCTCCGGCAGATCCTCCAGAGAGGAAAACTCCACAGTGCTCACCGAACGCAGCAACGGCTCGGCAAAGGGTCGCAGGGTTTTGGCCAAGTCGGATCCCAAAAAAGCCTTGGAAGCCCGCCGCCAGTACCAACTGGCCACCTCCGGGATCCCAAAAGCTCGCAAGGTGGTCAGATCCCCTGGCCCATCGTAGAGAATGCAGTCGTATTGGCCGCTGGCATCGTAACGGCGCAGAGCTTCCAGGGCCAGGGCCTGATCCATGCCCGGCAACACCCCCAGTTCCTGGCCGTAGATCTCCCGGAAAAAGGGGGTGCGCACGTATCGGGCTTCCAGCTCTTTGGCCGCCGTCCAGAACTGCTCCAGCAGCTGGGTTGTCCGCAACTGCACCACGCTCAAGTTGGCAGCAATGGTCACCGGCTCGCCGGAAAGCGGGATCCCGCCCAAGAGCATTTCCAACCCCGGCCCCGCCTGATGGCCCACCAACAGCACCCGCCGCCCCTGTTGGGCTGCCGCGCGAGCCGCCGCCACGGCCAAGGTGCTCCGACCTGTGCCCCCCTTGCCCAGAAAGGTGAGAATTTGGCTCATTCCCGCTCTCCCGCTTCTCCGTAGATGTCGATGTACAGAGATTGGCCCGCCAACTGAGCTGCGGCCATCATCACCTGTCGAATCGCTTGCAGGGTGCGCCCGCCCCGCCCGAATACCCGCCCCCGATCCTTCGGGTCAAAGGCCAGCCGCAGCCATACCTTTCGCCCGCCACAGGTGGTTTCCACATCCATTTGAAGAGAGGCGCTGCTGAGCAGCGGTTCGATCAAAAGATGGGCGAGAGCCTTGTAGTCTGGCATAGAGAGCTAGACGACAGGAGGGAACAACTGGCCAAGCCAAGCTTAGCCGACCCTAGGCCTCAACCGCTTCCTCAACCTGAGGCTTTTCAACTTCAGCTTCTGGAGGACTTAATTCTGCCGCTGCTGTCTCGGTGGCAGCTTCGCTCAATTCAGACTCGGGAACATCGGCGACCTCAGCCTCGGCCACGGATTCTGTTGCAGGGGCCTCTTCTGCCGCCTCAGGGATCCCAGCTTCAGGCTTGGCCATGGCCGGGATGCGAATCGAGGCAACCACTCCGCCTTCCCCTGCTTTCAACATCTCGTAGATGCCGGCCTTTTTGAGGAGACTGTCCACGGTCTCTGTGGGCTGAGCGCCACAACGCAACCACTTCAGCAAGCCTGCCGTTTGCAAAACCGTCTCCTTGGTGCGCGGGTTATAGTAACCCAGTTCCTCTAGCGGACGGGCTTCACGGCGGCTTTTACTTTCAATGGCGATGATGCGATAGCTGGGTTGCCGCTTTTTTCCGTAGCGCTTGAGCCGCAATTTGACCATGGGGTATCCACTCCTTGGGGGACGCTCCGCAAGCTGTAAAGATCCAAAAAATCCAAAAAAGAGTTCGCCTAGACCCGCCAAGCCTGCTGAAGCTCCAGAGCCTCGCTCCGAGCCTTTGGCGTTTGGCCGGTAGACACAGGCTTTTTATTTTAAGCGATTTTCTGCTTGACTGGAACTTGACTGGAAAATGTCCGACCCCGGTTTGGAAGGCAACCTTCATGGCAGAGTTGAAGAGAAAACCCTACACTCAGCAGCAACTCCCATGATCAACTACGCCGATTTGACAGACGAGCAGCGCCAGCTCTACCTCAAGGCCCTGATCGCGGTGGCCCGAGTAGATGGCCAGTTGGACGAAGAAGAAACCTCTTTCTTCATGCAAATCGCAGAAGGGGTAGGCATCGAAGCGCCACTGGCCCAAACCTATCTGGCCGATGAAGCAGGTGCACCTTTGGATATCAGCGGGATCCCGCCCATGCGCAATGCGGCAGGGGCCTTGATCCTGCGGGATTTGGCAGCAATGGCGGTGGTGAATAGCCAGCTGGTGGAAAAAGAAGAGGAGCTAATTTTCGAGATCGGCAAAGCCATGCAGTTCAGCGCTGAGGAGATCAACGAGTTTATCGACTGGGCCTTCATGGGACTGCAGTGGCAACTCAAAAGCGCATCTCTGCTGGAGCGCTATACCCAGCCCTCCCCCCAACCTTCTGAATGACCTGGGGTACTAGGCAGCATCACAACGGCCAGCCCCCGCTGCAGATATTGACAGCCCAGTTTGGCGTTCCCCTGAGCCAAGCAAGGGGAGACTTTCATCAAGTTAAATCTGGCCATCGAGACTTAGCTGATAAAGCGATCCAGAGCCCGCTGCAACTCCTCCAGCTCCACTTCGATATTGCCGGTCTCGATGGCATGGCGGATGCAGTGGCGAATGTGATCGTCCAAAATCAGCCGCGCCACCCGATCCAGCGCTCCCTTGACGGCGGCAATTTGCAGCAGCACATCTGGACAGGGCTGATCCTGCTCGATCATGGAGCGGATCCCACGCACATGCCCTTCGATGCGAGCCAAGCGGTTGGTCAACTTGCGCCGAGACTGGGGATCATGATGGTGAGGCTGGGCCCGCCCAGGCAGCGGCGGCTTTTCCAGCGCCAGCTCCCACTCCTCCTCCCAATCGGGTTCTGAAGGGAGCGGCGGAACGGAATGAGATCGAAGTGGGGGGACGGGATCCGACATAAAAAGGGCAAAGGACTGCCTGCATGATACCGCTTGGTTTTCCCCGAGAACGATGGGGTACTCTACAATAGAAAAAGATGTGAAATTTTGTAAAACCTCTCATACTTTGGCTCCATGACCTCTGTGCTCTCCCCCTTTGGCCCTGTAGAAGCGGATCTGGAGCGTTTACGCCAGAACCTAACGCGGTTGGTCAGTGCCAAGCACCCCATCCTGGCCATGGCTGCCGAACATCTGTTTTCGGCGGGAGGGAAAGGGATCCGGCCAGCCATCGTGCTCCTCATTGCCCGTGCCACCACCCCAGATGGAGAGATTACCCCACGGCATTGGCGCTTGGCAGAGATTACTGAGATGATCCACACGGCCAGCTTGGTTCACGACGATGTCATCGACGCTGCCGACGTGCGACGGGGCATCGATACGGTGAATACCCTCTTCGACAATCGGATAGCCGTGCTGGCGGGGGATTACCTCTTCGGCCAAGCTGCTTGGTACTTGGCCAATCTGGACAACCTGGAGGTAGTGAAGCTCCTTTCCAAAGTAATCATGGATTTGCCGGAGGGAGAGGTGCGCCAGAGCCTCACCCGCTTCGACCCGGATGTGTCGATGGAAGACTACCTGGCCAAGAGCTTCTACAAAACGGCCTCACTCATGTCCGGCAGTTCCAAGGCTGCTGGCCTGCTGAGCGGGGTTAGCGAGGAAGTGGCGGATCGCCTGTTCGATTTTGGGCGGGATCTGGGCATTGCTTTTCAGATTGTCGACGATCTGCTGGATTTCACCGCTTCGGCAGAGACGCTTGGCAAGCCTGTGGGATCCGACCTCATCCAGGGCAACCTCACTGCACCCGTTCTGTTTGCCCTAGAGGAATTTCCCCAGATGCGAGAGCTCATTCTCAGGGAGCTGTCCAACCCGCAAGACCTGAAGCAGGCCCTGGAGTGGGTGTATCAAAGCGAAGGGATCCCACGCTCTCGTCAGTTGGCCCGCGACTACGCCCAGCGGGCTGCCGAAGCGCTGTATAGCCTGCCGGACTCTGCGGCGCGTCGTGCTTTGTTTCAGATGGTGGACTATGTGCTGGAGCGGCTGCACTGAGCAGTCCCGACAGGGTCAAGCTGGCTTTCTACCGGGCTGTGTTGCCCAACACTTGGGCCTCTGGAAGAAGCTCAGGATATTCTGGCGGGGCGAAAAAGTGTAGGCGATTTGGGGGCCAAAAGCGAAAAATGGTGTTGCCGATGATGTTTTCTTCCGGCAAGAAACCCCACACATGGGAGTCTTGGCTGTCGTTGCGGTTATCCCCCATCACAAAATAGGAGCGGGGAGGAACCACGAATTCGGATCCCTGATTGGGAACTCCAGGACAGCGCTCGCCAGGGCAAGAATAGTCGGGGGGGGCATAGATGTAGTCTTCCCGCAGCGGGATCCCGTTGATGATGACCTCACCGTTGGCGATGCGAATGCGATCTCCCGGCAGGCCGATCACCCGCTTGATGTAGGCCCCGTCGAAGTTCAGTTTGGCGGGAGGGTTGAAAACAATAATATCGCCTCGTCTGGGCGAACCAAAGCGGTAGCTGACCTTTTCCACCACCAGCCGATCCCCTTCTTCCAGAGTGGGCAGCATCGAATCGGAGGGGATCCAACGCGCCTCTGCCACAAAGGTGCGAATGCCGAAGGCCAGCAACAGAGCCAGCACCACCGTCAGAAGGTTTTCCCGTTGCGCCTGCCACCAGCTGCGGGATCCCGAGCTGGCAGGGGTTTCCCCTGATGGCGACTGGGGCTTGGGCAGAGGAGTTGGATCTTTTGACGGCATGGAAGCTAACGAACAAGACTTCACGATCTCAAGATTACCGCACCCAATCCAGGGCAGCAGAATGGGAGGCCCTCCCATTAAACCCCTGCCGGAGAGACGAACAGCCGGCAATAGCATAGGATGGGTATTCTGGTGTACCGTACTCGCGACTGTTAGCCCCTATGACGATTTCAACAGAAGAGCGCCTAGAGCGAGTCGAGCGCCTGGTCGAGGCCAATAGCCAAGCAATAGCTCGTCTCACCCAACAACAAGAGGAAGTTTTGAGGCGGATCGATCGGCTCTCAGGGGATAGCGAAAAACTCTCGGAGCGGGTTGAAAAGCTCTCGGGCGATGTCGAAAAGCTCTCAGAGCGGGTTGAAAAGCTCTCCAGTGATGTCGAAAAGCTCTCCAGTGATGTCGAAAAGCTCGCTTTTAAGTTCGACACCTCACAAACCATTGGGGAACGGTTAGAACGTCTGGCCACCAGCCTGATTGCCGGTGCCACCATCAGCATCATTGCCGGAGTGATTTTGGTGCTGCTGCGGGAGGGATCCCGTTGAAGGGATGTTGCTCGGGGCTGGTTTTGGGGGGTCAACTGCCGGAATTGAGTTTTTCCCAGTCCTGCTGGTGGATGGCGATCATCTGGGCTTGGGCTTGAATAGCTGCCAACACCTCCGTCATCAGGGGCCAGTCGCTCCGCGGCGGACTGGGGTACTGCTTAAGCTTGTCAACTGTGTTGCTGAGAGCACTTTGCAATTGTTGCAGCAGTTGATAGGTCTGTTGGGCCAAAGCTAGGGTCTCAGAGACGCGGAGGTTATTCTGGCCTTGTTGATATTTCTGGAGAGCTTCCCCTCGCAGGATGCTCAAGATGGCCCCTTCTCTAGAGGCGGCAGTCTGGCCACTTTTGGAGCGCTGCGGTATGATGCGCAACTGCAACACCAGTGGCTCCCCCCGGTACATCCGCTCCACCTCTGCCTGCTGCGGCTCCCCGATCAACTCCGGATCCAGCGCCATCATCCGCTTCATGGCGGTGATCAACTTCGCTCGTATGGACTCGGAGAGATCTTTGAACAGATCCCGCAAAATCCCCTGCTGGCGGTAGCGCACTCGACAAGAAGGCCCCTCTTGAGGCTCCACGAAAATTTGCTCGGCTTTCTCATCCAAAGCCCGCCGCAGCATCGAGTTGAGCAACTGCTGCACTGTCTCTTCCGATTCGTCGGCGGGTACGGGCGGAGCGGTTGGTCGGGCGGACGGAGGCTGGGTTGGAGTCAACTGCGTGGGGGGCCCCGCCGCAGGAGCAGGAACCTCCCGAGTCACCCGGTTGGCTTGGGCCTGGAGGCGCAGCCGCTCCACCTCTGCCGGGTCGGGGGGATGGCTGAAGTAGTAGGCAATTAAATCCTGCTGCTGCTGAGCGGTGAGAGGGATTGGCTGGACGGAAATCTGGGAATAGGCCAGCATTTTGCTCACATAGTCCAACGCCGCCAAATCCTGGGGATCCACCATGCCCAAGATGAGGCTGTCGGTATCCAGGGCCAAGGGGACGACTTGGTAGTAAATGCAGATCTCCACCGGCAAGTACTGGGCAATTAAGGCCGGCACTCGCGCCCGGTCAACAAGGGAGTGTTGTCCCACCGCCAGAGAGGCATCTGGATCTGTCATGGCAAGCCCGGAGTGGATCCCGCACAGGCGAGACGTCGCTACTCGATCATAGAGTAAAGCCTACACCCTCGCGGCCTGAGGCCCATGGCATCCTGGCTCTCTGACCGGCGTAAATTGAATAATGTAATACTAGGGGTATTCTCCTCTACACCCAAAGCAGTAAAGCCTTGTTAAGTCTTGGAGTTAACATCGACCACATTGCCACCCTTCGACAGGCACGCCGCACGGTGGAGCCAGATCCGGTAGCGGCAGCGGTGATTGCCGAGCTGGCGGGGGCAGATGGCATTACGGTGCACTTGCGCGAGGATCGCCGTCACATTCAAGATCGGGATGTGCGGCTGCTGCGGCAAACCGTGCGCACCCACCTCAACCTGGAGATGGCAGCCACCGAGGAGATGGTGGCGATTGCCCTGGAGGTCAAGCCCGACTACGTCACTTTGGTTCCCGAGCGGCGGGAGGAAATCACCACCGAAGGTGGGTTGGATGTGGCGGGGCAGGTGTCGCGCCTCAGGGATGTGGTCGGCCAACTGCAGGGATCCGGCATTCCCGTCAGCTTGTTTATCGACCCAGATCCGACCCAAATTGCCGCTGCTGCCCAAGTGGGAGCCCGCTGGGTGGAGCTCCACACGGGGCGCTATGCAGAAGCCTCATCCGCAGCTCAGCGGCAGGTGGAACTTGACCACCTGGAAAAGGCCAGCCAACAGGCTCTTCAGCTGGGCTTGCGGGTGAATGCGGGACATGGTCTTACCTACTGGAATGTCGGCCCAGTGGCGCGGATCCCTGGCATGGAGGAGCTGAACATCGGCCACAGCATTATCAGTCGAGCGGTGCTGGTGGGGCTGGATCGGGCGGTGCGAGAGATGCGTCAGGCGATGGGACTAAGCTGAGGAGCAGGCCCGGCATGAACTCGGAATACTACGGCTACGAAAACTACGTTCTGGATCAGGCGGAGATTGAGCGCCTGTTGGATCTGCTGCCAGCCAGTATGCGGGAGAGTGTGAAGATCTTGCCCGCCTCGGAACGGCAAACGGTGGTGATCAAAGGCCGTCGGCAAATGCCCTGGGAACGGCAGATGCGGCTGTTCATCAAGCCCTACGAGTGGCGGCAATTTACCCCCCTGCAGCGGGCGGGGCTGTTCCTGCACAAGGTGGGCTACTACAGTCGGGCGGTGTCGCGGCAGATCGACTTTTACCTGGCCATAGCAGCTCTGGGGGGGTTGAGCTTGATCTTCGAGGCCGTACAACAGGATCCCGTGGGAGCAACCGTTTCGGGTGGTTTGAGTGGCTTGGCCCTCTGGCAGTTGCGCCGCGACCAAACCAATGACCGTCGTCTGTTGGCTGCTGACGCCTATGCGGTGGATCGCCTGGTGTTGCGCGGGATCCCGCGGCTGCAGGCGGTGGAGGCCCTAGGGCAGGCGCTGCATGTGGAGGCCCGTCTGGAGGGGCGCTCGGGCAATGATCTGCTGGACATGTTGCGCTACCAAAACCTCAAGCGGCTGGCCCAGCGTCCG
This sequence comes from Synechococcus sp. R5-12, assembly GCF_047502655.1. Lineage (NCBI taxonomy): Bacteria > Bacillati > Cyanobacteriota > Cyanophyceae > Synechococcales > Synechococcaceae > Synechococcus > Synechococcus sp. R5-12. The sequence continues at coordinate 17,170 of NZ_JANSIM010000241.1, forward strand.
GCGGAAGACATTGTGTTGAGCTAATCCCGGGTAGAGATGCTTTCCCCCTCGCGGCTGGGATCCCGAACGGGCCGGTGGGGCCGCCATCTGCTGCAAGTGGCGGTGACCGATTCCACCAATCGGCTGCTCTTGGACTGGGGCCGTCGGTTCCCACAGCCGCTGCCAGTGGGCACAGTTTTGGTCAGCACCCGCCAACGGGCTGGGCAAGGTCAACATGGGCGGGTGTGGCACTCGGAGCCGGGGGGACTATACCTGTCCGTTTGGCTGGGATCCCCGCCTTTGCATTACTCGCTGCTGGAACTGACCCTGGCCTTGGGCTGGGGCATTGCGGGCCGTTTACGGCAAAACCTTGGGATCCCGCTGCGGCTGAAATGGCCCAACGATTTGGTAGTGGTAGATGAGCAGCACCCAGATTCTCTGCTCAAGCTGGGGGGGATCCTGGTACAAAGCCGCTTTGGGGGGAGCGGGCAACTGCTGGGGTTGGTGGCCGGTGTGGGGGTGAATGTCAACAACCCCGTTCCCGTTGGGGCAATCACCTTAGCCCAAATTTTGGGATCCCCTCTGCACCGCTCACTCGACCGCACCGAGATTGCCGGCTGGGTTCTGCAGGGGATGGAGCAGGGATTCCACGTCTGGTTGCAAGGGGGATTTGCCCCCGTTCGCTCAGAGTACGAAGCCTGGATGGTCAAGCCGCAAGTCCAATGGCTCGAAAGGGGGACTAGCCTCACGATCTTGGGCCTTGCCGAGGATGGAAGGGTGCGAGTACAAACACAAGGGGAGCGACATCTGCAACAGCAGCAATCCATCCGGACGCTTACACCCGACCAAGTTCGCTTGAGCTATCACATGCCGGCGGGCGGCAGCCCGTAGTTTTTCCAGTGTTTTTTCTCATGTGGCCTGCGTTGAACTCGGTGATGAAACTTTGGGTTATGGCGGCACGCCTTTTCTCCCCCCAAGCTCGGCGGCTGCGCTTTTGGCTGAAGATAGGGCTGGCTCTGCTCTGGTTTTATCCCACTGCTCTGCTGGCCCAGACCCAACCAACCCCTTTGCCCCCGCCGCCTGTGGTGGAACCGGCCCTAGACACGCCTGGGGCAGCAGCCCTGCTGCTGGATGGAGCCATTCCCCTGGGAGAGGGCAGCCCTGCGACCCTTGAGGCAGAAACCCGCCCAGAGACGGTAGTAGGCCGCGAGATCGTGATTGAGCCCCAGAAGAACCATGACCTGGTTCCCCATGCTCAGCCTGAAGGTGGGGTGCCGGTGGTGCTGATGGAACGCAGCTCCGGTCGCCGCATCATTCTCGCCCCCGGCCAAGAGATTCGCATTGAGGATCCCAGCCAGCCCCAAGCTCCTGAACCGCAAACGCCAAGGTTGCCTGAACTGGCCGTAGGTGAAGAACGACTGCTCTATCCCTTACCTCACCCGGTGCCGATCACTTCTGGATTTGGCATGCGAATTCACCCCATCCGCGGAGAGCCGGAGTTTCATGCTGGAGTGGATTTGGGGGCCAGCATGGGCACGCCGATCTTGGCCTCTTTAAGCGGCAAGGTGGTCACTTCGGGATCCCTGGGGGGTCTAGGGATCACCGTTGTGCTGGAGCATGCCGGCGGTCGGCGCACTCGCTATGGCCACATGTCCGAAGTTGCTGTAACACCGGGGGAAGTGGTAGAGCGGGGATCCGTCATCGGCTATGTGGGGGCGACCGGAGCGGTAACTGGGCCGCACCTCCACTTTGAGCTGTGGAAGCGGGCGGTGGGGCAAGGTTGGGTGGTTCTGGACGCCACAGATGATCTGAAGGTTGCTGTTGCCCAGCTGCCGGGTTAGCCAGAGCCGGCTTGGGTTAGCATAGGTGGGCGGGCTCCAACTGGAATGCTGGCGCAGGTAACCAGTTGGGTCATGCAGGTTTTGCGGACGTGGCGGAACGGCAGACGCGCTAGACTTAGGATCTAGTGCC
>NZ_JANSIM010000242.1:0-3718 GCF_047502655.1 Synechococcus sp. R5-12
AATTCAGCAAAGTTCAGGGTTTTGGGGGTTAGAGGCATGCTCTATCGCCGAATAATCTTCCCGCGGCTGTTGGATTTAGCTCTCTCGGGGGAAGGGATGGAGCGCTATCGGCGGCAGCTTCTGGCCCATGTGCAGGGATCCGTTCTGGAGATTGGTTTTGGCACCGGCCTCAACCTATCCTGCTACCCAGAGCACATTCGAAAGATCACAGGGGTAGATCCCAATCCCGGCATGGGATCCCTGGCTCGTCGGCGCATTGCATCTTCTCCCATCGCCGTTGATTGGCAGGTGGCGGATGCCCAGAAACTGCCTTTTCCAAGCCAGAGTTTTGATAGCGTGGTCAGCACCTGGACATTGTGCAGCATTCCCAATGTGGCCAAGGCTTTGAGAGAGATCCGGCGGGTGTTGCGAGCAGGGGGAAAGCTGTTTTTTCTCGAACACGGCCTCAGTGAGGATCCCCAGGTGCAAAGATGGCAAAATCGTCTCAACCCCCTCCAAAAAGTGATTGCAGATGGCTGCAACCTCAACCGAGATATGGCCCGGTTGATCCGAGAAGCGGGGTTTCGGTTTGAGCAACTGGAGCGGTTTTATATGGCCGACCAGCCCAAGTTTATCGGCTACACCTATCAAGGCATAGCGCTTCCCGCCGCGGAAGGAAACTTCCAGTTCTAGAAGACTTGAGCAGCCACCAATTTTCCAACAGCTCTCTACCTGTTCGCCTTTCTAATCACACAGTTGCAGACGGGATTGCGGCTGCCGCATGGCCGGGTCGATCTCGTAGGTCAGCTCAAAGTTGATCACCCGCCAGCGCTGAGGGGATCCACCCCTATCCTCTGGGATTTGGGAGCTGAAGCTGACGGGCAAGCCATAGAGGCGAGGTGGGCCAGGGCGACGGTGGGATCCCTGCTCCAGATAAGGGGTGAGCAGCTGGCGGTAGCGCTCGGCCACGATCACCTGAGTGGCTCGCATCCCTTGCATGCGCAGCCGATCCAATTCTTCATGAATCTCAAAACGGATCCCATCGGCGTGGGTGTGCTGACGAAACCAGCGACCTTCCCAAAAGCGCCAGCGCCGTCCGGATTGCAGGTGTACCAGCTCCTCTTGTTCAGCATCCGCCTCAAATGCACCATGGCGAGGGCAGAGGTAGGTATCGGTCAGGGTGAGGGCCGCAATCGTTTGCCGACAGTGGGGGCACTGAATGCTGGGGCCGAAGATCGGGTAGGAAAAGGCAACAGTCATAGGGAACCCCACAAAACGCGGCTGGATATCTGGGCAAATCCGCAGTTGTCCACATTATAGATGTTGCCTTTTGGGGATCCCCATGACAAAACCGGAGGAGATCTTCTAAATTAGGAGGTAGGGGGGATGCGCTCGAAGTCTGTACTGATTCTGGGCGAGCCTCAAGGAGCTCCGCGATAGCAACGGGGAGTGGGTGGTACCCACTTCTTTGCTTTTTGAGGGGGCTTACTGTCCCCTTTGCCAGCTCCGGCTCAAAGGGGTTTGGATCTGGCGGCAACACCCGGTTGGTGACAAGTTGGTTATGGTTCACCCTCTTATTCCACAGTTGGAGAGCTTGGCCCGTCCCTTGGCCGCTCAACTGGGATACCAGTTGGTGCAGATGGTTTTCCACACCAACCAGCATCCGCCAGTTCTGCGGGTGGATATCCGCCCACTGGATCCCGACCGAGAAACCAGCCATGCCGATTGCGAAGCCATGAGCCAAGCCTTAGAAGTCGAGCTGGATCGGGTGGATCTGATCCCAGGCCAGTATGTGTTGGAGGTGTCCAGCCCTGGCATCAGCAACCTTCTCACCAGCGATCGCGACTTTGTGGTTTTCAAAGGGTTTGCGGTGGAGGTGACCTTGGATCCACCCTACAAGGGCAAAGCCGTTTGGTCAGGACACCTGCTGGGTCGGGATGAGGAGAGGGTTGCCTTATCCCTCAAGGGGCGGCGAGTTCAGTTGCCCCGCGCTTCGGTGCAGCGGGTTGCCCTCTCATCGGAAACTGACTAGGAGACCGGAGATAGAGAGAGCGTTTGACCGCAGGTGGTGCGGCCCTCCCTTCGCATCAGAGATGCGGGTTCAGTTCCCGCTGTGGAGCAATAGCAACAGCAAGTTTCACGAAGTTTGTGCAGGAGGACAGTGGTTATGGCGATGGTGCCTCTGCCGGGTTTGGCGGAAATGGTGGAGATGATCTCGCGGGAGCGCAACTTGCCCCGCCATGTGGTCACCGATGCCCTGCGAGAGGCGCTGCTCAAGGGCTACGAACGCTACCGCAAAACCATCCAGCGAGATGTGGTCTTTGCAGAAGACCACTTCCGCAATTTCGATGTGGAGTTGGATGTGGAGGCAGGAGGCTTTCGCGTTTTGGCCACCAAAGCCATCGTTGAGCAGGTACAGGATCCGGATCACGAGATCTCTCTGTACGACGTGCAGCAGGATTACCCAGAAGCCGAAGTAGGCTGGGAAGTCACAGATGATGTCACCCCACAACAGGCGGAATTTGGCCGCATGGCGGCCATCCAAACCAAGCAGGTGCTGGCGCAAAAGTTACGGGATCAGCAGCGCCGTCTGATTCAGGAAGAGTTCCGCGATCTGGAAAAAACCGTACTGCAGGCACGGGTGCTGCGCACAGAGCGGCAGACGGTGATCATGTCGGTATCCAGCGGTTTCGGACAACCTGAGGTGGAAGCAGAACTGCCCAAGAAGGAACAGCTGGCCAGCGATCGCTACACTCCCAACGCGGTGATGAAGGTCTATCTCAAGAAAGTCTATGAGGGATCCCGGCGGGGGCCACAGCTTTTGGTTTCCCGGGCCGATGCTGGCTTGGTGGTGAACCTGTTTGCCAACGAGGTGCCAGAAATTGAAGAGGATATCGTGCGGATTGTGGCAGTGGCGCGGGAGGCCAACCCCCCTTCCCGAAATGTGGGGCCACGTACCAAGATTGCGGTCGATACGGTGGAGCGGGACGTGGATCCAGTGGGGGCCTGTATTGGCGCGAGGGGATCCCGGATTCAGGCGGTGGTAGCAGAGCTGCGCAACGAGAAAATCGATGTCATCCGCTGGTCGCCGGATCCTGCCACCTACATTGCCAACGCCCTCAGCCCGGCCAAGGTGGTGGAGGTGCGGCTAGTGGATCCGGAAATCCAGCAAGCTCATGTGTTGGTCAACAGCGACCAGCTCAGTTTGGCCATCGGCAAAGAGGGGCAAAATGTGCGCCTAGCAGCCCGCCTCACCGGTTGGAAAATCGACATCAAGGAAGTGGAGAGCTACCGCGCAGCGCTGGAGGAGGCCCAAGCGCAAGGGTTGCCCTATCCCTTCATCACTCCAGCGGCACTGGAGCGCTTCCAGCGGCGGGCAGAGCGGGCTGCTTTGGGCCTAGAGGATGAGGAATACGAAGAAAAGCGCCGCCTGGAGGAAGAGGAGCTGGCGGGGGACGAGAGGCTGGAGGAAGACTGGGCTGACGAAGAGGAGGACTTCGACTACGACGCCGAGTTCGACATTGCCCAGCCGAAGGGGTAATGATATACGCTCTACCCTCACTTTGCCCGTACACTTTGCTCGTAGAGGGCGGCTTCTGCCGGAAGTCTGGGCTTTGGAATGAGTTTTGCTGCAGGGGATCGCGGTTGCACCGAGACCGCAATGGCGCATGTGGGGTTTTCCTGCCTGCTTGGGCAGAACTGCCCTGTTCCGGCAATCTGCATTGGTGAAAGATGCTAG
>NZ_JANSIM010000243.1:0-11159 GCF_047502655.1 Synechococcus sp. R5-12
TTTCAGTATAGTTGAGCTTATTATTGACTAGAGTCATGCTCCTAAAAGCCCTCTAGCCTAACAGGCAGCGCGAACCCCTCCTCCCTGAAGCGTTTTGCTCAACTTTTGCTCTAAGGTTGCACGGCCATCTCCAGGGATCCCCGGTGTACATCAGCGTCATCATTCCCACCTACAACCGCCGTCCGATTTTGGAGCAGTGTCTGCGGGCCTTGGCGCAGCAACAGCCCGGCCCCTACGAGGGCTACGAGGTGGTGGTGGTGGACGATGGCTCCACCGATGGCACAGTGGAATGGCTGCAGAACAACCCCGTTGGCTTGCCCCAGTGGAAACTGTTGCAGCAGGAGCACCGCGGCCCCGCCGCTGCCCGCAACCTGGGGTTTCGCCACGCCCAGGGATCCCTCATCGTCTTTATCGACAGCGACCTGGTGGTGGTGGATCACTTCTTGGCCAGCCACGCCCAGATGCTGCGGCGGCACGGCGTTACAGGGGATCCCCGCTCCCCCCACGAGGCTAAGGTCTTCACCTACGGGCGGGTGATCAACACCAGCAATTTTCAGGATCCCCGCTCCGAACCCTTCAAGCCCACCGATTTTTCGGCAGCCTTTTTCGCCACCGGCAACGTGGCCATTGCCCGCCATTGGTTGGAGCTGGCCTGCGAAACCCCCGCCGGCCCCTTTGACGAGCGGTTTCACCTCTACGGCTGGGAAGACCTGGAGCTGGGGGTGCGGCTAAAACGTTTGGGCCTGCGCCTGGTCAAGTGCCCCCAGGCCACCGGCTACCACTGGCATCCGCCCTTTGAGCTGCAGCAGATCCCAGGATTGATTGAGCGGGAACGGCAGCGGGGCCGCATGGGTATTCTCTTTTACCAAAAACACCCCACCTGGGCCGTGCGCCTGATGATCCAACTGACGCCCCTGCACCAATTCCTGTGGGGCCTTTTATCCCTGGGGGGCTGGCTGAACGAGAAGCGGGTGGAACCGCTGCTGCGCTGGTTGATCCGGCATGGCCGCTCGCAGTTGGCCTTGGAGCTGTGCCGGATTTTTTTCCTCAACTGGTACAACGTGCAGGCCGTTTACGAAAGCTACAGAGCGATGAAGGCGCGAAATAAGGGGATCCACTCGGCTTGAGCTGCCACCAGGGCGGGGTAAGTGAGTCGGCCATAATCCTTGCCGGGAATGAGAGGCTGGCCGGGATCCGGATCGGCACAGCTCAGGGGTTCCCAAACGGCGCCGGCCCCCTTGACAATGGCCCACACTGCCGCCACATCCCAGATCTTGGGCGAGCGTTCTACCGCCCCCAAAAGGCTGCCACCGGCCACCGCCAGCAGGTTGTAGGCAGCGCCCCCCAACATCCGCGCTTTGCAAGGGAATTGCGGGCTAATCCAATGGCTGCTACGGGAACAGAAATTGAACAATTGGTTGGGGCCGGGTGAGGCGGTGCTAGGACGGATTGGCTGGGGACAGGCGGGATCCCGGTCGTGGCGGGTGAGAAAAGCTCCTGCTGCTGCATCTTCAGGAAACCGAGGCCAATAGCCGTAAAAAGTCTGGCGAATGGGCGGCAGATGGACACAGCCAAACACCGGCACGCCCCAATGCAGCAAAGCCAAGGAGCTGCCCCAAATGGGGATCCCACGGGCAAAATTGGTGGTGCCATCCAAAGGATCCACTACCCAACACCACTCCTTCTCGGGAAAAATGTGGTTGGACTCCTCGCTCAGATAACCGTGATCGGGGTAGGCAGCGGCAATGGCCCCTTGAAAAGCGCGATCCGCCCACTGGTCAGAAGAGGTTACCAAGCTGCCGTCGGCTTTTAAGGACTCCGTCCCGCTGGCGCGAACCGTAGGGTGGGCCTGGCCAAAGTCTGCCAAGAGCTGGGATCCCACGCTGGCCGTAGCCTGCAAGGCAAACTCGGTAACCTCCAGCCAGAAAGGGGATAGAGCAGCAGTTGCAGAAGGAGCACTCATGCCCCAATCCTAGCGGGATCCCTGGCTTTTGGGGTGGAAAAGGGGTCGCAATGGCAGCGGATCCCTCACCAGCAGGTTTTAAGCCCCTAAGCTGACTAGAATCATAGGTAAACTCCCCAGCTGGCCACCCTCCTCCATGAACCAGCGCCTGATTGGACAACTGATTGGCAACCGCTACCGGCTGACCCGCCACATCAGCGAGGGTGGCTACGGCAATGTGTTCGAGGCGGTGGATACCCAGCTCAATGACGAGCTGGTGGCCGTCAAGTTGTTGCGCCCGCCGCCCCCGGACATGGGCCCAGAGTACTACCAGCAACTGCAGCAACGCTTCATGGATGAGGCCAGGGTCAGCGCTCTGTTGGGCGAGCACCCCAACATCGTGCAGGTGCGCTCTTACGGCCTGTACCAAAACCAGCCCTATCTGGTGATGGAGTACCTGAATGCCAAACCCTACAGCGGCCAGGGGTTGGACTATGTGCTGGCTCGGGAAGGCCCCTTGCACCCAGAGCGAGTGGTGAACTTGGCTCTGCAAATTTGCTCTGCCCTGCACCACGCCCACAACTTTCAGATGGATCTGGGCAAGCACTCCATTCGCGGCGTCATCCACCGCGACATTAAACCCAGCAACATCTTTGTGCAGAAAGGGCCCGATGGGAAAGAGCGGGTCAAGATCCTGGACTTCGGCATTTCCAAGCTCATGGGGGAGACCTCTCGTGGCCTGACGCAGACGGGCTATTTTTTGGGCACGATGGTCTATGCCTCGCCCGAGCAAATGCGCGGAGAAAAGCTGGATGGCCGCTCCGACATCTACTCGCTGGGGGTGGTGCTGTACGAGCTGTTAACTGGTGCGCTGCCCTTCGAGCCGGATACCGACACCTTGCAAGGCTGGTACCACGTCCACAACTTTCAAAAGCCCCGCCCCTTCCAAGACCACAAGCTAGCCCACCCCATCCCTGCTGCTCTGGAGAGGGTCATCCTCCAGTGCCTAGAGAAAGACCCTGCCCTCCGCCCGGCCAACATGGAAGTGCTCGGCCAGCAGCTACAGGCTGTCTATGGAAACAAGATCGCCCCTCCTGCCCCGTTCGTTCCCTCAAGTTCATCTCCTGCATCTCCAGGTGTTCGTCCCCAGCGGATCCCGACCGGATTTGGCCAGCCGACTTCCCAACAGCCGATGGGTCGAGCCGCCCCAGACGAGGAAGAAAAGCTACAACGGGCGGCAAGGCTGATCGAGGCAGGCGAGTACAAGATGGCCGTCCATCTGCTCAATGAGCTGATCCAGAGCGCCCCCAACGAAGCCCGCTACTATCTCTACCGCGGTCTGGCCCACCAACGGCAGGGACATTGGGGCCTTGCCCAGATGGATTATCAAGGGGTGCTGCGGCTGGAGCCGGGTAACCCTTCAGCGGAACAGGGGCTGCGCGAGGTGGAACAGAAGGTTGGGCAGGAACATGTCAACAGCAAGTCCGGCTCTCATCTGTTGGATGCACCCCTGAATGCACCCCGCCTGGGCAAAGGGTCGGCGTTGAGTTGGCTCTTGGCCAATTTGGGGGCGGCTGGGATCGGCTACCTGGGGCTGGGGGCATCAGCGCCTCTGCTGGCGGCTTTGGGATCACTACAAGAAGCGGTGGCTGGAGCCGGCCTTGGCTTGCTGATGGGGCTGCTGCAGTGGCTGGTGTTGCGGCGGCAGGTTTCGGTGGGATGGGTGGCTGCAACTTTGCTGGCCACGGCTTTGGGCTGGGCGGCGGCGGATTTCCTCGCTCCCCAGGTGGGGGTAGCAACCTCTGCTTTTAACCCGACGGATCCCTGGCTCCAAAATGTCTTGCAGGCAATGGGAGATGCGCTGCGCGGTTTGCTGGTGGGGGTTGGCGTCGGTGGGCTGCAATGGGCCTTGTGGTCTCAGGGCTGGAAAGGTGGCCGGGCTTGGCTCTTGGCGGCAGTTGCCGAAGGGGCAGGATCGGCTCTGTTGATGGGTTGGCTGCTGGACAATACTACCTTGAACAGTTGGCTGCTGCTGATCGTGGGGCTACTGGCCAACACGCGCCCCCTTAGCGCAATGGTGCTTTTGAATTTGCGCCGGATCCCTCCTGTTCAAAGTCAACAACAAGCCCCTTAGCCCACAGGGATCCCATCTGAGTTCTCTCTCTCAAGAAGAGGGAAAGACAGGAATCAAAACCGCTCATTATTTTTCTCACGATTTTTCTCACGGTTACCGGGGAGCGCCGTGAGATCCCCAGCTCAGAGCTACGCGACTGGTTGTAGGGAGTAGGGTCGTTTGAGCTACTGAGAAAAGCCCTATGGCCCTGTGCATGCAACGTTTTGGGTGTGGGCCACTGTCCTGGCCTAAATTTCAAGAGGGCAAGGATGCACGCTATAGAGGAACTTTCTAGCGGAGCTATTGCACCGGCTAGTGTCTCATTGCCATTTGAATTGACTATAAGTGCTGCTGCAAAACCAGGAACCAGAATCCTCGCCCGGCGAGTATGTTATGACTCTGAGCTGGAAGCTGTTTTCGAGTAAAACTCACGCATTTCTGTAAACCACTCCAATCGCGAGGGATCCCAGGTGTAGAACATGTGTCCGCCGCGATAATGACGTAGGGTGAGGTTGGCCTTCAACCGCGGATCCAACTTCATCAAATCCACCAGGTGATTCGAGGCAAAGTAGGGCGTGACCAGGTCGTAAAAGCCATGATGAATGCTCACCCGCATGTGGGGGTTGAGGGCCATGCTGCTGCGCAGCTCGTCCATTGCCCCGATGAATCCTTGCTTAAACTCTCCTTTTGGGGTGAACCGCCAGGACTTGAACACCTCCAGGTTCAGTAGGTGATAGGTCAACTCCGTTTCCACCTGCAAGGTCTCTCGCAAGTGGCTGTTGATGGCTGCCGTGAACAGGCGATCGATCCCATCCAAGGTGGGATCGGATCCCTCGAAGGTAGGCCGATCCGGAAAGGGATCCACCGTGGTTACAGAAGCATCGTAGAGCCCCAGCACCAGTCGCTGCGACCGCAACAGCTCGCGGGCAAAACTGGCGATATCGATCCGCCCGCCTTTGTGGGCTACATATTCTGGAGATAGGCCGATCCCTGCTGCCATTTCCTGATACACCGCTTGCCGTTCTGCCTCTGGCATTGCCTCCCCCATGGCCAAGAGGGGCAGCAGACGTTGTCGGGCAAAGTGTTCTGCTTTGGGCAGCAGGATCTGCAAATCCTCCCCCCAGCCACACCGTCCATGATGGGCTGCTGTGGCCACATAGGAAGGGAAAAGGGCTGCCCAGGTGCTGAGGTTGTAATCGTTGGTCTCCAGCAACCCAAACTCAATCGCAGGCGAGATGAGAATGGCCCCCGACAGGCCCACGCCAAACTTGGATTGCAGCTCCTTGGCCAGCCGCGCCACCCGAAACCCACCGTAACTCTCGCCGGCAATGAAAATGGGGGAGAGCCAGCGTTTGTATCGGGAAAGAAAGCCCTGAATGAATTCTCCCAAGGATTGCAAATCCCGCTCCACATCCCAGAAGGGCGATTCCTTAGGAGGCTCCTCCGCCTTAGCATCCGGCTGAGGGGGCTTGGATGCCGGATCGGATTTCTCCCGGGAATCTTTGGGGTCTTGAGAATCCTTGGGCAGGGCGCGGCTGAACCCCGTCCCCACCGGATCGACAAAGACCAGGTCGGAAAAGGGCAACCAACTTTCGGCATTGTCCACCAGCCGCACCGGGGAGGGGGGCAAACTGCCGTTGGGCCCGAAGCAAATCCGTTTGGGCCCCAGCGCTCCCATGTGCAGGTAGGCAGAAGCTGCCCCAGGCCCACCGTTGAACACAAAAGTGAGAGGGCGGTGCTGAGAGGCGGAGTCTTGCTTTAGATAGGCGACGTGAAAGATCTCGGCCACCGGCTTTTCCCGCTGGAAAAGGGTCTGCCAACCGGCCAGCGCTCTGTAGGTAAAGCTCTCCTCTCCAGCCGTAAACCTGTGCTCGGTGGAGGAGAGGGGGGAAGTGGGCTTAGATTCAGTAGCCATGAAAACAGGGATCCGCAGTCTGATCCCCAGTGAATCACAAGTCGCCGACCCTCAACACTCCCAGAGGAATCTCCAAACGGCACCTCACAAAGTCAGCGGAGCTTCCAAAGTTAGATTGAAAGATTGGCCGGGGCGCAGCACCACCACCTGGGGAGCGGTAACATTGCCCACCACCACTCCGGTCGCGGCACCTCCCAGGACATTGCCCACTGATACTCTGCCCGTGATGGCCCCCAAAATGGCTCCCGCGGCTGCCCCAATGGCTGCATCCTGAGCGATGGCCTCAGCCGAATACTGACGGGGATCCTTTTCGTCGTGGAGGATGTTGGAGGAAGCCCGCAGGCTGTAGGTACGACCGCCGAGAACAATGGAAGTGCCGACAAAGCGGGATCCGCCCGGTGCAGGTTCCATCTGTCCAAAAACGCGGCTACCCGCCGGGATCACCAAGCGCCCCTGGCTGTCAAAAATGTTCTGAGTAACGGCCACTTCCAGGGGATAAACGGTGTCCGGGTAAAAGTATTGCGGCTCTTCGCTGCTCAGGCTGCCGACCGGGATAATCGTCCCCTGTTCAAGACGGTAGGCACCCAATTCAAAAAGCGGCTGAGCCGAACTCGGCAAGGGGGCCAACGCAGGGATCCCGGCCAGGCCAATAAGGGCTGCTGTTAAGATAGCTTTCATGAGTAGAGTCTCCAATGCTTCTCCAATCCAAGTTCTGCGGAGTTCTCAGCAGTTGCCTGAAGCTGTTCCAGGTCAATTTGCTTCCTTATCTCAACTTCTCTCCGCTTCTAGGTTACCGAATCCTTCCTGAAGCTTGTTTTCCCCCACAAGTAGATTTGTCTTCAACTGTTGGCAGTTTGGGTGACCATCCTGCAGCACAACGCCTCTTAGAAATGCTGGAAGGCTTGCTGACGACTGAGGGCTTGCCCGTCCTTCAGCCAGACGGTTCCCTGCGGATCCCAGCCTGTCACTTCTCCAATCCAAACGGCCCCTGGCAATTCTTCCAACAGATGCTTGGCCACCGACACCTCGGCACTGAGGAGCAGCTCAAAATCTTCGCCCCCATAAAGCGCCCACTCCCAGGCTTGGGCCGGGAAAGCCTGCCGCAAAGCTTTTGAAATCGGGATCCGCTCCACCTCGATCCTCGCCTCCACCCCACTGGCCTGACACACCTGCACCAGGGCATCTGCCAAACCGTCGCTGGTATCCATGCCGGCAATGCGCAAGGGATCCGGGATCCCTTCTAAGAGGGTCAACAGATCCAGTCGCGGGCGTGGGTATTGGTGAGCCCTGATCAACTGCTCGCGCTCGGCTGCCGTGGCTGAGGATCCCTGTTCAGGATGGAGAAGCAGTTCCAAGCCTGCCCGCGCATCTCCGTGGGGCCCTGTTACCACCAGCCAATCGCCGGGTTGAGCCCGTCTGCGCTGAATGGCCCGCCCCGGCTGCACCGATCCCAGGGCCGTGATTGCCACAAATCGATGCGGCGACCGACACAGATCCCCTCCCACCAGTTGGCATTCCCAGCGGGCGCAACAGTCCCGCATCCCTTGATAAAGCTCCTCCACCCAAGCAACCGGTGTGGAGCCCGGCAAGCCCAAACCCACCACCAACGCCTGCGGACGGGATCCCATCGCGGCCAGATCCGATAGATTGGCGGCCACCGCGCGCCAGCCCACCGCATGGGCCGGGGTCGTCAGATCGCTGAAGTGAACTCCCTCCACCAACACATCGGTTGTCACCACCAACTGCCCCTCCGGAGCAGCCAACACCGCCGCATCATCCCCCACCACCTGGGCCGGACAGTAGCGCTGCACGATCTGCAGCAGCCCTGCCTCCCCAATTGCCGAGATGGGTAGGGGGGAAGGATTGCCGTTTTGTGGGGAAGAACTGTCAGAAAGACCGGAGAACAAGACAGACCTCTGAGGGTAGCGAGGATAACACAGCTGCAAGATCTGGTGGATGCTGGAGTCTTGTTGGATATTTCCAAGGATCCCGCCTGCACGCCACAGGCAAGCTGGAGAATTCTACCCCGCCGTCCGCTGTCCAATCAGGGCATAGAAGGGATCCCCGCCTCCGCCTGCCCAAAAGCCCAGCCAACCCATAGGGGCAGGCCGCTGGATCACTTTCACCACCTCAAACCCCGGCACTGACTCAAAATAGCGCCTGACCAACTCCACCCGCCCCGCCTCGGAGTTGTCCCGCCAAGCCTGGATCGCCTTCTGGAAAAACATGCGATTGGAGAAGCTGACGATGAACAGGCCCTGGGGCTTTAGAATGCGATACACCTCTGCAAACACCTGCTCCGGCTGCTGCAGATACTGCACCGAAACCGTATTCAGCACCGCGTCGAAGGATTGATCAGGGAAGGGCAGACTTGGGTTTTGGTTCAAGTTTTGGATGAAGAAGTGATCCAGCCGGGGGTTGGCCGCCAGTTCCTCCGGGTTCATCCCATGCCCCTCCACATGGGCAAACTCCATCTCAGGCGGCAAATGGGAGACCCAACTGCTCATCAGATCGAGAATCCGAGTCTGGGGCCGCAGATGCTCGCGGTACAGATCGGTGAGCTGGCCGATGAAGCCAGAATCCACATGGGTCACAAAGCGGGGATAGCTGTAGAAGAGGGCATCGTCGCTGGGATCCAACTTGGAGCGCTGCCAATCCTTGAGCACCACCATGGCCGAATGATTTCAAAGCTTAATCAAAGCTAACATTTTGGAACCTTCAGAAAAGGGGCAGGCGTGATAGCTTAGCAGAGCAACGGTGGCAATTTCGCGAGGGACTCCTTGCCATGATGTCTGCATCTCACCCCTCGGCAGCGAGCCGTTCTTCTGCTGAGTCCGGCCTTGGCCTGCGGGAGTACGTAACCGAACTGCAGCTCCACATGGCCCTGCAGGCTCGCAGCCTTACCCCCTCTCTAAGCGTCTCCCCGGCTCAGGACAGCCCCCTGGCTCTGGTGCAGCAGGCACAGGCGGCTATGGAGAAGTCCGCTTCCCGCCGATGGCTTTGAGGGGCACAGCCTGGGCAGAGAGGCTCAGGCCAAACTTTTGCGCAACACCCCCTGCACCAGCAGAACCGACACTACGACAAACCCCGTCAAGAGGCCCAGGGATCCCGCCAGGGTGAGATCGCCCCAGGGAGCCTGCAGCACCACATCGGCCCAGCTCCAGCTATCGCTGCGGTAGACATGGCGAATGGGCTCGATGGCAAAGGTGAGGGGGTTGAGGCTGGCCACCCAACGCAGCCAGGTGGGCATAAAGCTCAGGGGAGCCAAGGCCGTGCTGGAAAAGATCAGGGGCAAGTTGACCAAAAAGATGAAAGCCAGCAATTGCTGGTGCCCCGGCATGGCAAAGGCCAAGCCCAAGCTCAGGGCCGTGAAGCCCAAGACCAACAGGCCCACGATCAAGGCCACCACCGCCAAGCCTGGCCCGTCGGGGATCCCGGCCCCAAGGGCGTAATCTGCCCCCACAATCACCGCCGTCTGCAGCAGCGCCAAGCTGACGATGAACAGGCTAGAGGCGAGAACAATGGAAAAACGAGAGGTGAGGGGAGCCACCAACAGCCGGTTCAAAAAGCCAAATTCTCGGTCGAAAATCACCGGCACCCCAGCATTCAAGGCTCCACCAAAAGCCGTAAACACAATGACTCCCGCCCCCAAAAACTGGGTGTAGTTTTGTCCGGCCCCGAAAATGCCGGCAGGAGCATTCTGAAACAAAGCCCCAAACAAAATTAGCCAGAGCAACGGCTGGATAATGCCAACCAGCAAGGTTGTGGGGCGACGCTGCAGTTGGATAAACAAGCGGCGCGTGAGGGCGAAGGTCTCCTGCCAAAAGTCAGCCGTCAAAAGGGGGATCGGGTTAGATTGAACCGGGGAAGAGGCAGAGGTCATACCCAAGCTCCTGTAGAGTTGTGATCAATGAATGTGTGATGAATGAATGCAGTATCTAATCCATCAACCAATACAACCAATAAATATCTCGATATGCCTTTGTACAGGGATCAATGGGGCTCGATCATGAGGGGATGAAGTTACTTTTTCTTTTTGCCCAGATTGGCCTCGGCAGCGGCCAGCTCCGCATCCATGAGGGTTTGCCCGGTTGCCGCCAAATACACATCATCCAAGCTGGGACGAGATTGGGTGCTGCTGAACACCTCCAGCCCATGAGCTTGCAAGTGAGCGCGGATCTGGCTGAGGGGATCCTCCCCATTCCGCTGCACCACCAGGTTCAGGGCGTTGCCCTGGGCGCTGTTGATCACCACCTTCTGGACAAAGGGCAGGGATCCCAGCAGTTGGGCACCCCGCTGGGCCAGTTCTGCCGGGGCAAATTCCTGCAGCTTGACGGTGATGCGCTCGCCGCCGACGCGGGTTTTCAGCTCCTCTGGGGTTCCCTCGGCGATCACCTTGCCCCGGTCGATGATGGCTACCCGATCCGCCAGCAGGTCGATCTCCTCCAGGTAATGGCTGCTGAGCACCACCGTGATCCCTGTGTTCTTGAGTTGGCGCAGAAAATCCCAGATGGCCAACCGACTGGGAATGTCCAGGCCCACCGTGGGCTCGTCCAAGACCAGCACCTGGGGTTGATGGAGCAGTCCTGCCGCCAGATCCAAGCGTTTGCGCAGCCCGCCGGAGTAGGTACCGATGCGCTGGTCGGCACGGTCGGTCAGCCCCAGCAGCTCCAGGACGGCAGCGATTCGCTCTTGGGCCAGGGGGCGCGGCAGGTGGTAGAGGTCGGCCTGCAACTGCAACAATTCTCGCCCGGTCAGCACCTTATCCAAGGCCACCTCTTGGGCGACAAACCCCAGTTTTTCTCGTACCGCTTTGGGGTTTTCGCTGGCCGGGATCCCGTACACCTCTATCCGGCCCGCATCGGGACGGAGCAAGGTGCAGAGGCAATGCAAAGTGGTGGTCTTGCCGGCTCCATTGGGGCCGAGAATGCCGTAGATCTGGCCGGGTTCCACCTGAAAGGAGACATCCGCCACGGCCACTGTGGATCCGTAGCGCTTTTGAAGTTGCTCTACCAAGACCGCAGGAGTATCTGACATGGGTATCCACATCTCGCTTCCTCTAGGCTATCAAGCCTGTTCGGGAGATGAGGCCAGGGATCGCCACCATTTCTTGCTCGTTGCCGCCAGCCCCCTAGGGATGGTGGGAGGTAAACTACCCGGCTCCGACCGCTAAGCGGTACGGAGCGGGC
>NZ_JANSIM010000244.1:0-20263 GCF_047502655.1 Synechococcus sp. R5-12
ACCCTACGGGTACAGTGCGGGGCTCCTGCGATTTCTAGCTGAGCGCCAGAGGAAACCGATCAGCCAACTCCTCAACGACCAAAGAGGTTAGCTGCCAAAGTCCTTCCCACTGGCTCTGGTCGTGAAGATGAGGTAGCCGGGGGGTCATCAGCCCCAATAGGCTCAGGGGATAAGGGATCCTTATCATCGCCGCTGCAAGGGGCTATGGTGTTCAACCCAAGAAGATTGAAAAAAGGCTATCCCTGGGCAGAAGCTGGCCCGGAAATCGGTCTGCCAGGCCTGTAGCCACTAGCGAATGTACTGAGCCAAAGCCCGCGAAGAATATCCCACCCGCAACTTGCGCAGGGCATCCCGCTCGATCTGACGAATCCGTTCCCGCGTTAGGTTGAAGTGATCCCCCACCTCCCGCAGGGTTCTCGCCTGTTGCCCGTCTAACCCATAGCGCAACTCCAGCACTTGCCTCTCAATCGGCTTCAGGGTTTGCATGGCAGAACGCACATCCTGCTGCATGGATTGCACGAGGATCCCTTGAAAGGGCTGCTCTTGCCGCTCATCTTGCAGCAAATCTCCAAGGCGGCTTTCTCCTTCCTGGCCGACCGGCACATCCAGCGACAGGGGCAAAGCAGCAGCCTGTTGGATCATGCGCAGTTTCTTGACTTTAATGCCCAAGGCTTCTGCCAGCTCCGCTTCGGTGGGCCGCCTCCCCTGCAGCTTCATCAGCTCGCGGTTGGTGCGCTTGAGCAGGCGTACTTTGTCGACCATGTGTACCGGCAGGCGAATCGTCCGCGCTTGGTTGGCAATGCAGCGGGTAATGCCTTGGCGAATCCACCAATGGGCGTAGGTGCTGAAGCGAAACCCCCGTTCGGCATTGAATTTTTCGGTGGCCCGAATCAACCCGATATTGCCCTCTTGGATCAAATCCAAAAAGGGCACCCCCCGATTGAGGTATTTTTTGGCAACACTGACCACCAGGCGCAGGTTGGCGTTGACCAGCTTGCGCTGAGCCTGCTCCCCTTGTCGGATGCGGGAGCGAAGGGTGGATACGGAAATCTGCAGGGCCTCGGCCAAAGCCTCGTCACTGGGATCCTCCCCCCGCCGTTGCCGCCATTCCTGCCGGGCTTGGTCGATGAGGAGCTTTTGCTGAATTTTGCGCGACAGCTCGATTTCCTCAGCGTGATCGATGCGGGGCACGCGACCGATGGTATTCAGGTAGTGATCGACAGCGTCCTCGTTCAACCGGGATCCGCCGGCCCCTGGCTCTGAGTCAACTTCTGCGAGGTCGTCTTGAGGGGCAGACTCGGAGTCGAACCAGAGATCGTCAAACTCCTGAGGCGAAGAGGCAGAGTGTTCAGGATGAGGACGAGAAAAAACCACAGCCAGGTGAGGAGAGAACTTCATCTCCCAGTCTAAAAAGGTTTCTGCTGCTGCTGCGAGCGAAAATCGATCATGCCCCTCTTTTTTGTCCGGAGATTTTTCCGCTTGGATGCGGGAACAGCAGGGGTCCCGTCCGCCAAGTCTTTGCACGCAAGGGGTCGCTCGCCAAAAAGCGGTAAGCGATTTTCGATCTAGACCTTGAGATAAGATTGTTCCTGAGCCGGTTAGCTCAACGGCTGCCGGGTGGGATCCCAGGAAAAGGGAACCTTGCCAGCTCAGGCTACCATGTGAGGATCCCTCAACTTCCTCAGTCTGGAAAAGAATATTTACGGCTTTCTGCTCCTATGGAGTCTAACGACCGGCACCATCCATCGGCCAACTTGATTGGGGAACGGGTGCGCTGGGTACGGGAGAAGCTGCAACTCACCCAAGATCAACTGGCGGGTCGCTTGGCCAAGTACGGTGTGCAGTTGGACTACGTCAAAATTGGCCAGGTGGAAAAGGGAAAACGGCGCGTCATTGACAAAGAACTGGTGGCCTTTGCCAAGGCGTTGGGGGTATCGGTCACTTGGCTGCTGAGCGGAGATGAATCCCACCTGTAGCGGCCTGCGGGAAAGTACATCCGATACAGGGATCCCGAACAAAAGGACGTGAAGATACTTAAATACCTTGTACTCTCGGACGTGATCTCAGTCATTTTCCGTGTAAACACGGTAGGCTGGACTCATGAATAGATTGGCTTGAGGCCAAACCTCATCTTTCCCTCAACCATCCGAGGGGGTAGGAGAGGCGGAGAGATACAGCGCCTCGTCAGCAGTACGGGTTTTTCCAAGAAGGATCTGGATCACAGGCTTCTTCACCTAAACTTGATATTGTTGACTTGGCGTTAAGCTCCCGCCATTTATCTGTTTGTGTGAGGTTTGCCGATGCTCTCTTTCTTCTTCAACTCCAACAAGGCCAACAGCCGACAAACCGGAGGCCACCGTGTGCCTGCTGCGAGCAAAACCACAGGCACGCAACGGATCCCTAACTACAACCGCCTTTCTGCCCCCCATGAGGTGCTCAAGCAGGAAAGGCAGATCAAGCGGGAGCAAGAGTTTACAGAAATGGAGCAAAACATCAATCGCATTCGCTACTTCTACCAAAAAGCAGATATGCCCCTGGAGATGCGACAAATTCTGACCTACCGTAAGCTGATGGAGCTGGACTACTTTACCCCGCAGGCGGCAAAAGAGCTGCTCAAGCAATGGCAGCAGCAGGAAAAGCAGGAGCAAGAACGCCGTCGGGCTTGAGAAAAGGACTACCTCCAGCAGAGTTTGGGCAGCCGAACCCTGGCAAGTGGGCTTGTTGAGCCAAGAGTTCCCGGTCTCCAGGTGGGGGAGCGTCTACGGGTAAAGGCCGCGATCCTGTAGGGCTTGGGCCACTCGGCCTACCCCTAGGGTGTAGGCAGCCAGTCGCAGCGACACTTGCCGCCGTTCTGCCTCCTGCACCACCCGTTCAAAGGCACGTACCATCAGACCTTCCATTTCTTGATTGACCCGCTCTTCATCCCAGAAGACGTAAGAGAGTCCCTGCACCCACTCCAGATAGCTCACCACCACTCCACCGGCATTGGTTAGGATATCCGGCAATACCTGGATCCCTCGCGATTCCAAAATCCGGTCGGCGGCAAGGGTGGTTGGCCCGTTGGCAGCTTCTGCCACAATCCGGGCTTGAATTTGGTGGGCATTGGCTTCGGTAATTTGATTTTCCAGAGCGGCAGGGATCAACACGTCCGCTTTTTGCACCAGTAGGTCGGCGTTGCTGATGGGCTCAGCTTGCGGAAAGCCCGCCATGCGGCCTCCCTGTTCCTTCATGTGGGCTTTGAGGGCGGGGATATCCAGTCCTTTGGGGTTATAAAGGCCCCCAGAACTGCCGGAAACCGCCACAATTTTGGCTCCTGCCTGATGCAGCAAGCTGGCCGCTGCCCCGCCCACATTGCCAAAGCCTTGGATCAACACCGTTGCCCCTGCCAGGGATCCACCATGTCGGGCCAAGGCTTCCCGTACCGTGATCATCACCCCCCGTCCGGTGGCCAGTTCTCGCCCTCGGGATCCCCCAATCGAGAGAGGTTTGCCCGTCACCACTCCCGGCACCGCATGCCCAACATTCATGGAATAGGTATCCATCACCCAGGCCATCTCGCGGGCGGAAGTTCCCATGTCTGGAGCGGGGATATCCTCTGCAGGGCCGATATCCTTGATCAGCTCGCTGGTGTAACGGCGGGTGATGCGCTCCAGCTCCGAGACCGAATAACGCTTGGGATCGAGGGGGATCCCCCCTTTGGCCCCACCGTAGGGAATGCCCATAAGGGCACATTTCCAGGTCATGAGCATCGCCAAGGCCGAGACCTCTTCAAGGGTGACCGCGGGATGGTAGCGGATCCCCCCTTTGTAGGGGCCGAGAACGTTGCAATGCTGCACCCGATGGCCCGCCAGCACTTGGATGTGTCCGTTATCCAGCCGCACGGGGATCGCCACCGTCACCACTTTGCGGGGGGTGCTGAGGATCGCCACCCAGCCGGGATCCAGCTTCAGCTCGCCAGCTGCCCAATCCAGGTAGCTACAAGCCTGGGCAAAGGGACAGATGTGGGCGGGAGAGGGAGGGGCAGAAGAGGCCAGCGCAGGACTTGCAGCCATGGTGGAGAAGAAGAAAGGGCTGTTTCCACGCTATACCGCCGGGGACGGGAGAGGAACGTTTTGTAGCAAGCGTTACAAATAATTGAGGATCTGGATCAAGACGAAACAGAGGCCGGCACTGGCCAGGGGCACGGTCAGGTTATCCAACCCCCACCAAGAGAACACCTCCAGCCCCATGGTTATCCCCCCCACCAAGAGGCTGATGGCCAGCAAAGGGGGGGAGAAGCCAAAGTACCCCAGCAGCAGAGCTGCAATCACCAAGCTGCTCACCGCCCACATGGTCAGGGATCCCTCCCAGCTTTTTTGAATGGATCCCAGTTGGTAGGGGTGTTTGCCCCAAGTTTTGCCCACTAACCCTGCCAGGGCGTCGGCCCACGTCATCACCAATATGCCGATCACCGCGAAGACCTGTCGCTGGGGACGCCAAAACCAAAACAGCAGCAGGCCAATGCTGACGGCGTAGAAACAGGTGCCAAAGCTGCGGCGACCGACTCCATTCAAGCTGGGCAAGATGGCCACCCGGTAGGAGAGCAGCGCCAAGCCGGCAAACACCAGAGAGAATCCCACCCCTAGCCAGCGAGGCACTTGCAAAGCCCAAGCCAACAAAATGATATTGCCCACGCCGATGTGAATGGCCTTGCGCACCCATTCCCCGTCCACCTGCCGGGAGCGCAGCCATTCCGCAAAAGCAAATACGGCGGCCAGCCAGAGAGCATAGCAAGCAAGCTGCTGGGCCAGGCCCATGAAACGGCCTCAGAGGGTTTTCAAGTAGCTGAGCAAATCCGCCATCTCCTGAGGATCCGGCTGGAACTGGGGCATGGGAGGCGTTTTGCCACCGGTCACCTGCTGAATAATAAACCGATCCGAGCGGCGGCTGCTCACCCCCCGCAGACTGGGCCCCACTCGCCCATCCGCTTCTTCTCCGTGGCAGGCTGCACAGTTGAGGGCAAACAAGGATGCACCATGGCTAACCTGCCCCTGTAAGCTGAGGACGGCTTCCGTGTAGGGATCCAGACGAGCCTCAGCACTTAGCCAAGCCCAGGTCAATATCGCCAGCCCTAGGCCGAGGAGGGCAAGACCCAGCCGAGTTTTCTGAGCCCAGACACTTGTAAAGAATCGCTGCAAGGATTTGAGGAAGGGTTGTAAACGCTGTTGGGATGAAGGCTGAAGTCGCTTTTGCTCAAAGCCGACGCAACTGCCAGTTGATGACTGGCTGCTGCGGGGTTGAGTGGTCTCTGAGAGGGAGGGAGACACAGACAACGCTGAGAGAAACCGTTTCAATCTTTTACATTTCAACCAACACGATAACTCAGGAGCCTTTCCCTGCCAATAATCTGTAAAGGTATTTACTTTTTCTTAATGGTTGGCTGGGCCACGTGAGACTTTGATCCCTCTGAGGGGGAACGGTTGGGAAAGAGCCGCCCCATCACCTCCGCTTGGGCCCAGGGATCCCGGTTGAGGCTGTGGATGGCATTGGCCCATGGAAAGTGCGCCCGCAGGCGACGGTAGAGAGATAAATTACCATAAATGACGACGGCTGCCACCCGCTCCCGATGCTGTTGCAGCCAATCCAGCACATAGTTGGGCAAGGGATTCCCAAGGAAACCTTGGAAAATCAACCCTGGGGCGTTGTCTAGAGCGGCTTCCAACCAAGGCAGGGGGGTAAGGGCATCGCTGAGCACAGGAAGCATGCCCAGGGCAGCCGGAACATGGAGGGCGGGAGACTGCAACTGCACATCGGCAGCACCCAAGGGGGGATCCTGCCAGATCCAGTTCAACCATCCGGGCTCTGCGGGCGGGCCGAGGGGCCGGCCTCCTTCCACGCCACCACGGGCCATAGCCGCTTGACAGGGAGCAATATCCTTCTCGGCCAAGAGGGATCCCAGCTGTGCGGCTCTGTGCAGAGCAGAGGTCAGGTGGGAGCGCCTGTTGAACAACTTTCCCAACGCCGTTCGCGTCCGCGGAACGGAGTCCTTGTCCTTGGAGATGGGATCCCCCAACAGCAAAGGCTTCAGTTGCTCGGCTGGAGAGCCACGGTTGAGGGCCGGATCCGTGGGATCCCTGGCCCCCATCCATCCGCCAACGGTGCTGAAATCCGTTTCCGCCAAGGCCGGCCACACCTGTTGGAGGAGAGCTGAGGCGGCAGGTAGGAGTCGCTGTTTGGCCCGCAGCACCCGCGTCACCGACTGGGCAAGCTGGGCTGCGCTGAGGGATCCCTGTTGCACCGCTTCCAAAACGGCTGCCAAGGATGCCATCGGATCGGGGGGGGCCAGAATCAGATCGGCACCGGCCTGGAAAGCCCGCACGGCCAATGAGTTGGGCCCGTTAGCATTGGCCAGCTCTGCCAAGCAGCCTTGATCGAGGCTGTCCACAACAATAAGCCCGCCAAACCCCCATTCCTGGCGCAGCAGTTGGGTCAGCCGCCCCGGCAGCAGGGTGATAGGCCAGCGCTCATCCCACTCCGGCAGCACCACGTGGGAAACCAAGATCGCCCCCACCTGCTCCACCAAACCTCGAAAAGGCAGCCAAGGTCCCTCTTGGAGCTGGGCTAGGGTCAGGGTTAATCGGGGGCACCAGGGGGTGTCTGTTGTCTTTGGGGATGGCTTCAGTCCGGCCTGAACCGGATCCCTACAGCCTTTGCCCGGAAAGGAGCTGGCCGTGGTCAGGATCCCTTCTGGAACCGCTTGCTCACATCCGCGCACAAAAGCTCGCGCCAGTTGCAAAGCAGACAGGGGATCCTCCGCCAGCGCCCCTTCCCCCAGTGGCTCTGCCACCGGGCTGAGCAACCAATTGATGCCGATGGCCGCCGCCTCCCGCGCCGTGATCCGCCCCCACTGCTCGGCCCAGCGCTCGGCTTCCGCCCCCAGACGGCTCAACCCCAGGGGATGGGGAAAAGAGGTAGCCCCCTGTAGGGCCAGCCCACGACCGGCCTCTGCCGCCACCAAAAGGGGCAGAGCCGCCCAAGACTGGGCCTCCTCGATCAGCAGCAGGGCCTCGGCCACGTGGCCATCCGTGAGCCAGATGCCCCCGATCCCCACCTCCTGGATAAGCCGTTTGAGGATCTCTCGGGGAGGAGACTGGGATCCCAGACGGGCCGAGACCGGCACCACCAACAGTTGCGCCACCTGCCGGGCTAGGGACAAGGGTCGGTCAAGTTCCTCGAGCGGAGATCCGGAAACACTCATAGGCACAGCCGAAAGTTCGTCAGCAAGGGGAACTGCTCCCTTTGCAGAAACGCAGATCGTGATAGCCACTCCTGCCGGTTGCGGCTCGCAGCGGGCTGTTGAGGGCTAACGAGAAAGCCGACAACGGTCACAGGTGCCACAGGGCAGGCCGGGCTGCTCCCCAGGGTAGCCAAAATAGGGGTAGCCAAAATAGGGCAAGATCGCCTGCCACCGACAGCCGCGGGCGTGGATGAGGGCTTCCATCCCTTGCCAGGGATCCTCTCGTCTTAAAGGCTGCCAACGGCGGTGCAACACCTGAAAGTGAAAGGGATCCGGCCACCGCAAACAGCCCATCTCCTGCAGCAGACCCAAGGCCACCCGTGCCTCTCCAGGCGGCAGGTCGGCGTAGGATCCCTGCTGAGGCAAGGTTTGCAGCAGGTGGCGTGCTCGGGCCTGAAGGCGCTCCTGCTGGGAATAGAAATAGGCTTGGCGCCGGCGATCGCTGGGATCCAGCAGGCCCGTCGGCTCCGAGACCAGCATCAGGGCCCGGCAAGGGCCACCATCCCGACCACCTCGCCCCACCTCTTGCAAATAATCCATCAAGCTGGGCGGGGGATGAAAGTGCAGTACCCAACGCACGTCCGGCTTGTTGATGCCCATGCCAAAGGCGTTGGTGCAGACCAGAAAGCGCAGTTCCCCCTGCAGCCAGGCCCGTTCCAGCCGACGGCGGGATCCCGCTTCCAGTCCCCCATGGTAGGTGGCGGTTTTTAGGTTCTGTCGGCCCAGCCACTCGGCCAGCTCTTCCCCATCCCGTCGGGTGCGCACATAGACCAGACCCGACCCGGGATTCTCGCCCAGGAATCGCAGCAGACGACGACGGCGATCCGCCGGGCTCCAGGCTATCGCCACATTGAGGGAGATATTGGCCCGCAGGGGATCGGCGCGAATGCACTCCGGATCCCGCAGCTCTAGGATTTGGCTGAGGCGGCTGCAGGTTTGGGGGTCAGCCGTGGCGGTAAAAGCGGCGATGGGAAAAGAGGGCTTCACCGGGGCCAGAGCCGGGCGCAGCAATCCCAGACGGCGGTAGTCGGGCCGGAAGGATCCCCCCCAATGCACCAACGTGTGGGCCTCATCCACGATCAGGCCGTTGATTTGCACCTGAGGCTGTTGCAGCCGTTGCCAAACGGGGGGGCTGAATAGGGTCTCCGGCCCCAAATAGAGCAGGCGCAGTCGGTTTTCCTCAAGGGCCTTCAACACCCGCTTGCGCAGGGCCGGATCCAGTTCGCTGTGGAGACAGGCCGCCGGCAGCTTGCGTTTCCAAAGATCCTGAACTTGGTCTTCCATCAGGGCGATCAGGGGCGAGACCACCAGCGTCACCCCTGTTTGCAGCAGGGCTACTAGCTGAAAGCACAGGGATTTGCCAAACCCCGTCGGCAACACCACCAGCGCGTCGCGCTTGTCCAGCAGAGCCTGGATCACCTGATCCTGGGGTGGGCGCAGCCTCTCGTAACCCCAGTGTTGCTTGAGGGCGCGCTGAATCTGCTGCCAATCCTGCAAACGGCAACCCCCTTTTCAACAATTTCCTTCAGCAATCTACAGCGATTTCGGGAGAAGCTGTCTTATAGGCTATTTCAAATCCCGCTGAACCTGCTAGCTCCCCTCTCCCAAGGGGTGAGGGCGCAGAGGATCGGCCCCACCGGCTTGCCTGTAGGGGATCCCTGTCACACCTATCCCCGTGTCCAGGGGGCTGGGATCAGGATCCCCGGCAGAGAAGGGATTCTCACCTGCTGCATGGGTGAAGGTGTCGATGGCGGCGGGCTTGTGCGATCCTAGAGCTGGGACTTCCCGCCTGCTTCGATACTTTTCCCATGACTGCCAAAGTGCTCCGCACCGCTGACGCGAACGACTCCTCGCGCCTGCTCCAGCCCAGAACGGCCTCTGTTCACCGTCGCACTGGAGAAACGGATGTCCAAATTCATCTGAACCTGGATGGCAGCGGGCGCCATGAGATCGATACTGGGATCCCCTTTTTGGATCACATGCTGGCCCAGCTCAGCACCCACGGGTTGATCGATTTGCAGATCAAGGCCATAGGGGATCTGCACATCGACGATCACCACACCAACGAAGATGTGGGCATCACGCTGGGACAGGCTCTGGCGCAGGCTTTGCAGGATCGGCGGGGCATTCATCGCTTCGGCCATTTTTGGGCGCCTTTGGATGAAGCCCTGGTGCAGGTGGTGCTGGATTTTTCGGGTCGCCCTCACCTCAGCTATGGCCTGGAGCTGCCCACAGAGCGCATTGGCCGCTACGAAACCCAGTTGGTGCGGGAGTTTTATCAGGCGGTGGTCAACCACGCCCAGCTCACTTTGCACATTCGCCAGGCTGCCGGCCTCAATGCCCACCATATTGTCGAGGCCAGTTTTAAGGCGTTTGCCCGCGCCCTGCGCATGGCCGTAGAACGGGATCCCCGCCGACAAGAAGGGATCCCCAGTTCGAAGGGAGTACTCTAGGCATGAACTGGCCACGGAGACTGTTGGCCTTGGCTCTGGGATTGGGGACAGTTTTCTTCGGTCTGGGCCAGATGGGGGGTGCAGAGCGCTTGGGGGTGTTTCTGCCGCCTTTGATTGAGTTCTCTTTGCCCGTGGAGGATCTGGCCCGGTTTGCCCACAATGGCACGGTGAGCCGGCAGTTGGATTTTTATCTGCGGCGGCTTACGCCAGAGCAGCAGGCAGCTTTGGCAGATTTGCTCACACGCGATTTTGATCCCAGCACCTCTGCGCACTACTTTGATTCGAGACCTGAGGCCAGAACAGATCCAACTGGCCTTGTCCGCAGCAGAGGTGCGGAACACTTTCCCGTGAGAAGTGTCTTGAGCTGAGGAGCTGAGAAGAGGGCTGGCTGCTATCTTTGTCGGATGGCCCTCCTTGGTCTTGTTGAATCTCTGCCCATGCTGCTGTTGCTGACCAATCTGATTGCCGTTTTGCTGTTTTTGCTCTGCCCTTAGTGGATGCTGAGGCGGGAGTTCGGCGGAGCAGGGGTGCTGGCGGGAACCTTTGGCCTCATCGACCCGCAGCAGTTGGGAATCCCGGAGACTTTGGCGGTGGGTTGGATCCCAGGGTTGAGCTGGGCCTGGGTGCTGTTGGCGCTGTTGTCATGTCTGGCTCTGGGGATCAAGGAGCGGCAAGTGCGGGCCCGCTGGCTGTACAGCTTGGGAGTGGTCGGTCTGGTTCTATTTGGGCTGGGCTTGCTCTGGTTTTATGGGGCAGTGGGGGCGGTGAATGGGGCGGCCCTGGCGGAGGGGGTCCCGCCGGCTCGGTTGCCGTTGCGGCGGTTCAGCCCTTCTTTGGCTGGCTATGCCAGCTTTGCCTATGCCCTGCTGCTGTTGCTGCTGGGGCGGCTGCAGTTGCCGGGAGGAAAAGCTTTTTTGGTGCGGCAGCGGCAGATCATCGTACCCCTGAGTGCCTTGGGGGCGGCGGTGGCAGCAGGGGCGGTGGTGGTGGGGTTGCTGCGGCCCGGCTTAGGCTCCTCGCCCGATTCGCCTTTTTTTGTAAAGCTGAGCACCAAAGTGGACTTGATCACCTACACCTTTTCATTGCTGCAGGCGGCCTGTTGCCCGGCTATTTCACGGATCCCTTGCAGGCAGCCCAGGTGGAAATGGACTGCGATGAACGCTCAACTTGAGTACCTCTGAGCGGAGATCTCGTTTGCGCTGGCGCTGCGGAGCAATATGGCAACTCTGTTTTGGGCTTTGATCCCGGCTACCCTGCGCTCCACTACCCCTCTGTTGCTCACGGCCTTAGGGGCATGTACTCCGAACGCAGCGGCGTGGTCAATATTGCCCTGGAGGGGATCATCTTGTTTGGGGCTTTGGCGGCGGCGGTAACCACCCAACGCCTGGAAGCTTCCCTTCTGGCTCAGACTCCAGCAGCTCAGGTGGGTTGGATCCCTTGGGTGGGTTTGTTGGCCGGCGCCTTAGGGGGGGTGGCCATTGCCTTTGTGCATGCGCTGATGTGCATCCGCTACAGAGCCGATCAAATTGTCAGCGGCACTGCCATCAACCTGTTGGCCATGAGCGTGCCTTCGCTGGTGCTGCAATCATTCTACGGCAACACCACCAACTCTCAAGAAATTGTCAATCGGCTGCCGCTGTGGCATGGGTTTAGCCCCTTGGTGTATCTGGCCTTTCTGTTGGTGCCAATCTCCTGGTGGTTGCTGTTCAAAACACCCTGGGGCTTGCGGCTGCGAGCGGTGGGAGAGCATCCTCAGGCTGCTGCCACCATGGGGGTGGATGTCCTGGGTATGCGCTACGCGGCGGTGCTGCTCTCCGGCCTGTTGGGGGGCCTGGCGGGGGCCTACCTTTCCATTGGCTTTTTGAACCAGTTTGTCCGCAACATGTCAGCAGGAAAGGGCCTTATCGCCTTGGCAGCGATGATCTTTGGCAAGTGGCACCCCTTCGGGATCCTGGGCGCGACGCTGTTGTTTGGGGCCACCGACGCCCTGGCCATTCAACTGCAAGGGGGAGATGTGATGCCGCCCGTGTTGATCCAGGCGTTGCCCTTTGTGTTGACGATGGGGGTTCTATCGGGAATGCAGGGCCGCGCCCGCCGCACTCGTCCGCCGGCTGCCCTGGGCAAAATCTACAGCAACTGAAAGAGAGCCGAGAGACAACCCTTTCTAGCGCACAGTCATGATGGTCATCTCGATTCAAACTAGGACACTGCACCCACACCTAAAACGTTGGTCGCGTCGGCGTTGCGGAACAGTAATGCACTCGGCCAAAGGCTTTCCTCAATGGCCCAGGCATCTCACCCTAGACTGAACACCGCAGTCTAGAAATGGTCTAGAAACAGCTTAGAAACCCTCGGAAAGGCAGAGGGGCGCCAAGATGGGCTCCGGGGAACTCCCCAAAACAGGGATCCTCTCATGGGCAGCAATATCAAACTGGCTCGGTTGCTGGCTTTGGCGGCAGTTAGCGGTTGATCGGGGTCGATTGTACGCCCCTGCTGGGTACGCTAGTTCTGGACGCGATTCTCGGTGTGGGCCTGTTGGCTCCCGCCTCAGCAGTCCAGATGGGGCAAAGTCTGTCCGGTAGGGATCCCCATTTGGGTTTATTCTGGACTTAGCCATCTTTCCAGAGTTGCACCTCAGCTTATGCGGGATCCAGAGTCGAAAACGGTTTCACCCCATCGGGATTCTGGCGGTGGCCAACCCTGGAGGCTCTTGTTCCAAGCAGTCGGTAAATCAATCTATGTTAGGGGGGGATGAAAACCATGGACATTGATCTCCGTCCGCTGATCGTTCTGTCGCCCATTGTTTTGGTGGTTGCCTGGGCTGCCTACAACATCATCAAGGCTGCCATCAAGGGAGAAGCCAAGCTCTTCGGAGAGAGGGGCAACAACCCCTTCGGCAGAGGCGGGAGCTGAACGTGCGGATCCGGTCACAGCTGGCAGGCTCAGTATGCTAGGCGAAGCAACCCAGGCAGCGGTAACCCCTTCCGAGGGAGCCCGCTCAACATCCGCCGATGTGATTGTCATCGGGGCGGGAGTGGCCGGTTTGGTGTGTGCAAGGCAACTGCTGCGGGCGGGGCTGCGGGTTCTGGTGCTGGAAAAATCGGCGGGCTTGGGCGGGCGCATGGCCACCCGTCGAGTTGAGCACGCTGGGCAAACGGTGCCAGTGGATCATGGGGCTCAATACCTGACTGCCGATTCGGATGGCTTTTATCGCTGGGTGAAGGAGCTGCTGGGCCTGGGGCTGCTGGCGGAATGGACGCGCTCGCTGCATGTGCTGGATCGAGAAGGGCTGCGCCCAGAGGATCCCAACGACGAGAAACCACGCTACGCTTGCCCCCAGGGCATGACAATGCTGGCCAAACACTTGGCTGCCCCGCTGTCGGTACACACCCAAACTCGTGTGGTCAGCCTCAAACCTTTGGCAACAAGCTGGCAATTGAGGGCGGAGAACGGCCAATGCTACGAGGCTGCTGCCCTGGTGGCGACAATTCCGGCCCCCCAGTTGCTGCCCCTGCTCCGGGAAGGGATCCCTTTGGCTGAAAACCTGTTGCCTCTGCTGGAATCCGCCCAGTATCAACCCTGCCTTGCGGTTTTGGCGGGCTACTCTGAGCATACGCCGCCTTGGAAGGGGATCAAGTGCTTGGAGGATCCGATGTTGGCCTGGCTGGGACTGGACAGCAGCAAGCGCCTGCAGCCGCTCCCGCCTGTGGTGGTCTTGCATGGGGGGGCGGAGTGGTCATCTCTGTACTTGGAGGCCGGCCCCTCTGAGCTGGAAAAGGCCGGTCGAGAATTGCTGGCCCACGCAGCCCAACGGCTGGATCCCTGGTTGGCTTCGCCACAATGGATGCAGGTGCACCGTTGGCGCTACGCTTTGCCTTTGGAAACCACGGGATTGGCCAGCTTAAGCACCCGTGTGCCGGTTTCCGCTGCTGAGGGATTGCCTTTGGTTTGTGCCGGCGATTGGTGCGCCGGAGGGCGCGTAGAGGGGGCTTGGCTCTCAGGACACAATGCCGCCAAAACCTTGCTCGAAATGCTTTCTGGGAAATGAGGGTATGCACAGGCCGACCCGGTCGGCAGGGCAAGTGCCTGACCTGGCGCAGGACAGAGATGACGGCAAGACCACTGGGAGGGTAGGCTGAGGGCCGCTGAGAATTTCCACCCTCTGGGCCGGGGAGTGTGTCAAGCTAAAGGGTGGATCCCCCGGCAGATGCTCTCCTCTCCACTCATGTCCAGAATCTGTACAATCTACCGCCGTGCGCAATTTGCCGCCAGCCATCGGTACTGGTTGCCCGAACTCTCAGAAGCCGAGAACTTAGCCCGCTTTGGCCCAAATGCCCGTTTTCCCGGCCATGGCCACAACTATGTGCTGGAGGTGGGCATGAGTGGTGAGGTGGATGACTATGGGATGGTGCTCAACCTCTCGGAGGTGAAGCAGGTGATCCGGCAGCGGGTGATTCAAGATCTCAACTTTGCTTATCTAAATCAAGCTTGGCCGGAGTTTGCCCAAACCTTGCCCACTACCGAGTTTATCGCTTACGTGATTTGGCAACGCCTGGCCGATGCCTTGCCCCTAACCAGCGTCCGTCTGTACGAAGATCCTGAGCTTTGGGCCGAATACCGAGGAGAAGCCATGCAAGCCTACTTGACTGTTGCCACCCATTTCAGCGCCGCCCACCGCTTGGCTCTGGATCACCTGAGTTTTGAAGAAAACAGCGCCATCTACGGCCTCTGTGCCCGTCCCCACGGCCACGGCCACAACTACGGCCTGGAGATCACCGTCAAGGGATCCATCGACCCGCGCACGGGGATGATCGTGGACTTGGCGGCCCTGCAGCGGCTGATCGAGGAGCAGGTGGTGAAGCCGCTGGATCACACCTTTTTGAACAAAGACATTCCCTACTTTGCCCAGGTGGTGCCTACTGCCGAAAACATCGCCCTCTACATCCAGCGGCTGCTGACTCTGCCCCTGCGGGAGCTGGGGGTGCAGTTGCATCGGGTTCGCCTGCAGGAGAGTCCCAACAACAGCAGCGAGGTCTACGGGGAGTTTCCGCTGGAAGAGCTGCTCAACTCCTCAGAAGGACAAGATGTGGCTTCTTCCGCTTCTGGCAGCCCTATTGCCATGCAGGGCTGATGCGGCCATCATGTTGGATCTGGTTAAGCTGAGCGGGCAAATTCCTGCGTTCACCCGGCACCTGCAACAGGAGTCGAAAGCCAGCCAAGAACGCCTCCGCCAAGCCTGGCAAGTTTTCGAGCGCTGGCAGCAGGAGCCGCAGGTTTGGCAGTCCCGCTGGGTGGAGTGGGGATCCCATCTGTCGTTTGTTTGCGCCAGCCCCGCCGAGCCGCCGGAAGCCTGGGGATCCCTGCCCAAGGTCGAGCCTCTGCAGGGGCGACACACGGTGGTGGCCACGGATGGATCCCAGATTTTGCCCAGTCACCACGAGATTGCCTACTGCTCGCTGATCAATGTTGGGCGCGTGGTTCTCCACTACGGCACCCAGGAGTGGCCGCTCCTGGACAGCCAGCCCCTGCTGCTGTATGGAGATGGGCCCCTTGCCCAGCAAAACCGCTCAGACTCCCCTCTCTCGGAACCGCGGGCAGAAGGGTTGCCGAGGGCCCCCCTTAACCGGCGAGACTCTCGCCCGCAGCGCGCTCCAGGTGAACGCAATCCTACCAGCGGCACGGAGTCCTCGTTGGGGCTGGAAGAGATACTGGCCTTACGACGCTCCCAAGCGGAACTGGAGGAGCTGGCTCGTTTGGCCCTGTCGGTGCCCCGTCGCCGCACCACGCTGGCGCTCCTGGATGGATCCCTGATCCCCTGGGGACTGGAACCTCTGTCCCAGTCGGCCCGGCGCCCCTGGTTGGATCCCATTCTGGCGACCTTGGAGCAGTTGCGGGCGGCCCGCATTCCTCTCGTGGGTTACATCAGCGCCTCCCGCAGCAGCGAAACCCTCAACTACCTGCGCTTGGGGCTGTGCCCGTACCTGGGCTGTGACTGCTACCGCTACTGTCCCGGCGAGAAGTCTCCTCCCTGCCATCCCTTCGCCCCCCTGGCAGACCGCGTCTTTTGGGGATCCCTGCTGCAGCCGGGAGAGCGCAGCCCCCTTTGGCGCAGCGGCGCCAGCGTGTTGGACGCCTTCGGGGAACACCACGTCCACTGTTGTTACCTCAATGTTGGCGAGGGATCCCTGGGCCAAGCCGAAATTGCTCGCCTGGAGTTTCCCGCTTGGGTGGTCCAGGATGCGGAGTTGCTGCAGCGGGCTCTGGCAGGGGTGCTGAGCCAAGTGCACAAGGGCTTTGGCTACCCCATCGCCTTGGCGGAAGCCCATCATTTGGCGGTGGTGAGAAGCGGGGATCGGCAGCGGT
Source organism: Synechococcus sp. R5-12 (assembly GCF_047502655.1). Taxonomy (NCBI): domain Bacteria; kingdom Bacillati; phylum Cyanobacteriota; class Cyanophyceae; order Synechococcales; family Synechococcaceae; genus Synechococcus; species Synechococcus sp. R5-12. The sequence continues at coordinate 16,093 of NZ_JANSIM010000244.1, forward strand.
TTTTTGCCTTGATCGAGCAGGAGCTGCTCCGGGCCGGCCTGCGCCACGTGGCCGTCTCCCGCAAGGAAGCCCAGAAGCGGAGTGGCATTGCCTGAACCGACGCCGGGGATCCCTGGCACCCAAGAGAAGGCTGTAGCCTATTGAGGGGATCCCCATTCAACGGCTAGGGTTGCCAAGGTGTCCCAATCCTGTCTCTGTTGCCGACATGACCGACATGATGATCCGAGCCCCTCTGCGCAGCCTCATCTCCCCCCTCACCCACGACCCCCTTTGGTACAAAGATGCAATCATCTACGAGCTGCCGGTACGGGCCTTTTTCGACAGCGACGGCGATGGCGTGGGCGACTTCCAGGGCCTGACCGAAAAGCTGGACTACTTGCAAGAACTGGGGATTACAGCCGTCTGGCTGCTGCCGTTTTTCCCCTCGCCTTTAAAAGATGACGGCTACGACGTTTCTGACTTTACCAGTGTTCACCCTGACTTGGGCACCCTAGAGGACTTCAAGATCTTTCTGGAGGCTGCCCATAAGCGGGGGATCCGCGTCATCATTGAGCTCATCCTCAACCACACTTCGGATCAGCACCCCTGGTTTCAGCGGGCCAGACGAGCTGCCCCCGGCACCCCCGAGCGGGACTTTTACGTTTGGAGCGATACCCCCGAAAAGTACAAAGAGGCCCGCATTATCTTTCAAGACTTTGAAGCGTCCAACTGGACCTGGGATTCAGTGGCCAAGGCCTACTACTGGCACCGCTTTTACTCCCACCAGCCAGATCTCAACTACGACAACCCCGCCGTACAAAAAGCCATGTTCGAGGTGGTGGACTTTTGGCTGAGCTTGGGGGTAGATGGCATGCGGCTGGACGCGGTGCCTTATCTCTACGAGCGGGAGGGCACCACCTGCGAGAGCCTACCGGAGACCCATGCCTTTCTCAAGGCTCTGCGCCGACACATTGACCAAAGGTATCCTGGCCGCATGCTGCTGGCGGAGGCCAACCAGTGGCCAGAAGATGCTGTGGCCTACTTCGGCGATGGGGACGAGTGCCACATGGAGTTCCACTTTCCCCTCATGCCACGGCTGTTTATGGCCATCCAGATGGAGGATCGCTTCCCCATCATTGACATCCTGCAACAAACCCCTCCCATTCCTGAAACCTGCCAGTGGGCCCTCTTCCTGCGCAACCACGACGAGCTCACCCTGGAGATGGTCACTGACGAGGAGCGGGACTACATGTACCAGGTGTACGCCAAGGATCCCAACGCGCGGGTGAACCTGGGGATCCGCCGCCGCTTGGCCCCCCTGCTGGGCAACAGCCGCCGCCGCATCGAGCTGATGAACAGCCTGCTGTTTTCTCTGCCCGGCACGCCGGTCATCTACTACGGGGACGAGATCGGCATGGGGGACAACATCTACCTGGGGGATCGCAATAGCGTGCGCACCCCCATGCAGTGGAGCGCCGACCGCAATGCGGGCTTTTCGCGGGCCAACCCTCAGAAGCTCTACCTGCCCATCGTCATCGACGCCGAGTACCACTACGAAGCTGTCAATGTGGAGGCGCAGCGAAACAACCCCCATTCCCTGTGGTGGACCATGAAGCGGCTCATCGCCGTGCGCAAGCGATTCCAAGCTTTTGGCCGCGGCTCCTTTGAGCTGCTCCACCCAGAAAACCGCAAGGTGCTTGCCTTTATGCGGGCCTTTGGCGATGAGCGCATCTTGGTGGTGGCCAATCTCTCCCGCTACGCCCAGTGGGTGGGGCTGGATCTATCGCCGTGGGAAGGATTGATCCCGGTGGAGATCTTTGGCCACACCGAGTTTCCCCCTATTGGGCGACTGCCCTATTTCCTAACGCTAGGCCCCCATTCCTTTTACTGGTTTTCCCTTGAGCCCAAAACGGAGACCATCCACCTCAGCCCCAGCAAAGCGGAGGAGCAGGAACGCCTGGTCCCTCTGGTTGTTCAAAGTGGTAGTCCTCTGGTTGTTCAAAGTGGTAGTTGGGACAGTCTCTTGCAAGGGGAAAGCCAAAAGCAGCTGGAGGCAGTCTTGGCGGACTACCTCTACCGCTGTCGTTGGTTTGGCTCCCAAAACCGCCAGCTCCAGGCGATCCATATCCTGCAGGCTATCCCCTGCCGCCGAGAAGAGGAGTCCTTGCTGGGCAGCCAGATCTTGCTTCTCCAGGCCGAGTTTATCGAGGGCGATACGCAGCTCTACTCTCTCCCTGTGGGCTATGCTACCCAAGAAGCAGCCGTACACCTGCGCCTAGAGATGCCCCAGGCGGTCATCCTCCCTGTGCAAGTGGCCGGAGGGCCGGCGGGAGTAATTTTCAACGCTCTGGCTGACAAAAGCTTCTTGCTGCGGCTGCTGCAGCTAATTGCCCAGCAGGGCCGCCTGCGTCACCGTCAGGGAGAGCTCTGGGCCACTAGCTTTGCTGCCCTTGAGCATGACCTGGAACCCCGCCTCCTCAAGGCGGAGCAGAGCTACACCTCCGTTGTCTATGGCAACCACTACCTCCTCAAGCTCTACCACCGGGTGGCCGAGGGGGTAAACCCAGAGCTGGAGATAGGCCGCTACCTGCTGGAGCACCATCCCCAGGTGCGGGTGCCACGGCTGCTGGGATCCCTGGAGTATCGCCGTCGTCGCGGGGCCCGTGGGTTTGATCCCGCCGATCAGCCCATTACCTTGGCCATTTTGCAGGAGTACATCCCCAACGAGGGAGATGCCTGGCACTACACCCTGGACAGCCTGGGGCAATTTTTTGAGGCGGTGCTGGTTCACTACCAAGAGGTGGATCCCGTGCCCGTGCCGCAGGGATCCTTCTTGGAGCTTTCCCAACAGCCCTTGCCGGAGCTGGCCTACGCCACCATCGGCAGCTACCTAGAATCGGTGCGGATCTTGGCCAAGCGCACCGCCGAGCTGCACATCGCCCTGGCTGCCGATACGGAGAACAAAGACTTTGCCCCAGAGCCTTTCTCCAGCCTGTACCAGCGCTCCGTTTACCAGTCCATGCGCAACTTGGTGGGGCAGGTGTTTCCGCTGCTGTTCGCGTCAGCGGGACGGAGTCCTTATAAGCAGCTCCCCAAGCTGCCGGAAGCAGAGGCCAACTTGGCTCGGGCTGTTTGCGACCAAGAAGGGGAAATCATGAGCCGCTTCCGCCTGATCCTGGAGCGGAAGATCACCGCCCTGCGTACCCGCTGCCACGGGGATTACCACCTGGGCCAGGTGCTGTTTACCGGCAAAGACTTTGTCATCATCGACTTTGAAGGGGAGCCGGCCCGCTCTTTGGGCGAACGGCGTCTCAAGCGTTGCCCCTTGCGGGATGTGGCAGGGATGCTGCGATCCTTCCACTACGCCGTCCACACCGCCTTGCGCCAGCAACTGGAGAGCGGCTTGGTCTGCGCCGACCACTGCCCCGACATGATGCGGTGGGCCCAGTTTTGGCACCGCTGGGTCTGCGCGGGCTTTTTGGCCGAATATCTGCAGGTGGCTTCCCAAGCGGCTTTTTTGCCCCGCAGCCTGCAAGAGATAGAGGTGTTGTTGGACGCCTATCTGCTGGAAAAAGCCATTTACGAGCTGGGCTATGAGTTGAACCACCGCCCCGAGTGGGTGGAGATTCCCCTGCGCGGGATCTTGCAACTGCTGGGCATTTCCACCAAGGTTTAGGGGATCCTGTCGGCAGGCCATTTGGGGTGAGCGACTGGGGGACAAACATGTGTGGACGGTTTAGCCTGGCAGTGGCCCCAGAAGTGCTGATGCAGCATTTCGGCTTGCCGGCGGCAGCCCAAGAAAGGGCAGCTGTCCCCCGGTATAACATCGCTCCTTCTCAGCCGGTGCTGGCGGTGGTGGCGGGATCCCTTCAGCGCAAGGCAACCCATTTTCGCTGGGGCCTGATCCCCGCTTGGAGCCAAGCCGCCAAGGCCGGGTTGATCAATGCTCGTTCTGAAACGGTGGCCGAGAAGCCTTCTTTCCGCGAAGCTTTCCGCCGTCGTCGCTGCCTGATCCCGGCCGATGGTTTCTACGAGTGGGCCGACTCAGGTACGGCCAAGAAGGGCAGACAACCCTACTGGTTTCACCTGCTGGATCGACCGGTATTTGCCTTTGCCGGCATTTGGGAACGCTGGCGCAGTCCAGAGGGGGTGGAGCATGCCTCTAACCCCCAAAACCCTGAACTTTGCTGAA
>NZ_JANSIM010000245.1:0-3852 GCF_047502655.1 Synechococcus sp. R5-12
AGTATAGTTGAGCTTATTATTGACTAGAGTCATGCTCTCTGCTGGGGGAACTTCCAACTCCAGGGCTTGCCGCACCGATTGAATCTCTTGGGAGAGCAGCACCCGCTCTCGATCCAACAGGCCGACGATCTGCTCCGGGTCTTCCCGCGAGACCACTGGCAATTGGCGCAAATCGTATTCGTACATCGGCTCGGCTGCCACTGCCACCGCCTCATCGGGGAAGGTGGTGAGAACTGGGGATTGGCTGACCTCCTGCACGGTCAGCTCCGCCAACTCCGCCGCCTCCTTGTGGGCCAAGGCCCGCTCCAGGTCTTCCAGGGTGAGAATGCCCCGCAGCCGCTCCTGTCCGTCCACCACCAACGCGCTATGGCACTTTTGCTGCAGCAAACTCTCCAGAGCTTCTCGCAGCGGTGTGTCTTGCCGAAGCAAAAGAGATGGGGGCACCATCACCTCTTGCACCGTCAGCTCTCTAGGCTCCTGCCCAAGGACTCCGTCAAGCGTTGCGTGGCGATAGCGACGGGCGGAAGGGTAGATGGCCGGCGAATGCAACTGCTCCGTCAGCCAGATGCTCAAACCCACTGCCGCCATCACCGGCAGCGCAATGTGATAGTCCCGCGTCATCTCAAACAGCAGCAAGATGGCCGTTAGCGGAGCCCGCACACTGGCCGCCAACACAGCCGCCATGCCCACCATGGCGTAGGCAGCGGGGGGAGACAAGGCAATCAGGGGCAAAGCTTGGGATAGCACCTGACCGTAGCCTGCCCCCAGCACTGCCCCCATGAACAAAGCCGGGGCGAAGGTTCCCCCCACAAAGCCGCTGCCCAGGCTCAAAGCGCTCAGCAACAGCTTGCCCAATAGGAGCAGGCCCAGATGGCCAAGAGAAAAGGGAACGGCCTGCAGAATCGACTCAATGGTTTCATAGCCCACCCCCAACGCCAATGGGATCCCCAAACCTGCGCAGCCCAGGATCCCGCCCCCCAAAATGGGCTTGCTCCAAGCCGGCCAGGCCGCCAGGGGGCCACTGTTGAACAGGTGCTTGCCCCACTCCAGGGTGTAGCTGAAGGCCATAGAAACCAGGCTGGCCAAAAAGCCCAAGCCGAGATACAGAGGTACCTCCAGCAAGCTGTGGATCTCGTAGTCCGGCAAGACAAAAGCCGGCTGGGTGATGGTGGGCAAAAGAAAAGCGGGTTGTGCCCCCAACCCCACCTGGGCGATCAAGGCGGAGACCACCGCCGCCAACACCACCACACTGACAGCAGAAGTGGTGAAGGTGCGGGCCAAAGCCAGCTCCAGCGCCAAAAACACCCCGGCAATGGGCGCGTTAAACCCTGCCGCCAGGCCAGCCGCTGCTCCGGCAGCCATCAACAGTTGCACCCGCTCCCGCGAGAGGCGTAGGTTTTGCCCCAGCAGGGATCCCAGCAAAGCGCCACTTTCCACACTGGGGGCCTCAGGGCCAAGGGAAGCTCCCGCGCCCAACGAGATGGCAGCCGCCAAGAGCTTGAGCGGGATCCACCAGGGCTGAAGTGCCAAAGGACGAGCAGGACTCACCAAGCCGGAGAGGCTCAAGTTGGGAAAGGGCACAACTGCCCCCAAAGCGCCGATCAGCAGGCCCCCCAGCACCGGCGCCAGAGCCAGTGTCCAGGATCCCAGCAGCCACAGGCCATAGTGTTCTGCGGCCTTACCGATGCCATCCACGAGGGTGTCCTGCAGCAGATAGCGCCACCAGCCAATCAAGTAGCGAAATCCAACCACCAACAGCCCCGTGCCCAACCCCACTGCCGCCGCCAGCAGCAGCAGCAGGTTCTCGGAGGAGAGGCGCAGGCGGAGAGCGGGGGCGCTGTTCATGATGGCTCAAGGGCTTTGGGAAGGCAGGGTCAAGATCTCTACACCGGTTTCGGTAACGGCGACCGTATGTTCAAATTGGGCCGAGAGCTTGCCATCTAAAGTGACCGCCGTCCACCCGTCGGAGAGCACCTTCACCTCCCAGGTGCCCTCGTTGATCATCGGCTCGATGGTGAACACCATGCCGGGGCGGAGTTTCTCCCCTTTTCCCCGTTCGCCGTAGTGGGGGATCTGGGGGGCCGTGTGGAATTGCCGTCCCACCCCATGCCCGACAAAATCGCGCACCACGCTGTAGCCCTGGGCCTCGGCATATTCTTGGATGGCAGCGCCAATGTCGCCGACTCTCCCCCCCGGCTTGACGGCAGCAATGCCCCGCCGCAGACATTCTTCGGTCACCTCCACCAAGCGCCGCGCCCGCTCAGAAGGCTGTCCGACAAAGAAGGTTTTGGAGGTATCGCCGTGGTAGCCATCCAAAACCGGGGTGACATCGATGTTGATGATGTCGCCTTCTCGCAGGATCTGCTTGGGGCTGGGAATGCCGTGGCAGACCACGTGGTTGACGCTGGTGCAGATGGACTTGGGAAAGCCATGGTAGCCCAAAGGGGCGCTTCTGGCCCCATGCGCCCGCGTCCATCGCTCGGCCTCGTCGTTGAGCTCTTGGGTGGTGACCCCTGGCCGCACCATCGGCTCCAAGTGCTTGAGCAGATCTGCCGCCAGGCGACAAGCCCGCCGCATTTTCTCCAGTTCCCGCGAAGAGAGCAACACAATGGGCTGAGGGGCTTGCGTGAGCTGGTTCATACCCGTCTGCAAAGCGGATCCCAACTGCTCCCCCCATCGCTGGGAGCGACGGCTGAGGTCTGTCAACAACGCTCGCATGTCTTCCATCATGAGACCTTATCTGTGAAAAGCTCTGTGAAAACGGATGGATCTCTGCACCTGCAGACTGTCCAGGATTGGGTTCTCAGTTGGGATTCTGAATCGCCTTGCGCCCATTCACAGACCCCTGCTGGCCATTTTCTGCCGCCGACGAATCCGCTGCACCAACCACAGCCCCAGAAAATAGCTGACGAGGGATCCCCAAAAACCGACAAACGCACAGCCGACAAACAGCGTGCCCGACATCTCCAAGCCCCACTGCATCCAGTTTTGCCAGGTGGCCGCCACCAGCTCTGTGGTGGGAAGGACAGTTCGGGATCCCAGTAGCCATTCTCCCACCTGGTAGTTGAATGCATAGATGGGCACATAGGTGAAGGGGTTACTCACCCAGGTCCCTGCCGCCGCCGCCAGCTTGTTGCCCCGAAACGGAACAGCCAACACCAGAGCGGCCAACGTTTGAAAGCCGAAGATGGGGAAACAGCCGGCAAAAACCCCTACCGCCAAGCCACGGGCAATTTCTTTTGGCGACGATTGCAGCCGCAACAGGCGCAGATAAAGATAGCGCAGCCAACGCTTCCAGGAAGGATCCCGGCGGGCTAGGGTCGGCCCTGGTTGAGATCCAGAGTAGAATCTGGAATAAAGCCCAGGGGATCCCCAAGAGGGCAGCCTCAACCAAAAGAGGGGGCTCATGGCGGTCAGGGGGGCAACTGAGAGAAGGTGTTAAGTCCTGTAAATCCAGTGTATCTTTCCTGCCGTCGGCGACAAAGGGCTATCGGCAAATCTGGGCCGGCAGCACCTGGGTGATGCTGAGGGATCAGTTTGCTCAGTTTACAAAGTAAGCAGTTAGCTGAGCTTGTCCACCAAGGCCAGCAGAAAGTTAAGACTCAAGTAGGAAACCAACACCAGCAAAAACAGGAACAGGGCAATGCTCAGCCCGGATCGCAGGGCAGGGGGCAGGGATCCCGATTTCATTTTGGGATCAGGCTTTTCGGGGGGAGTTGTCATCTGGAGTTCTGGGGAAGACTGTGAATCTAGGATCCCATCTTGGCTGTGCAGGTGTACCCATCGGCTTACTTTCCGAAGATTGAAGGCCTGATACATTTACGCTGAACACTGCTGAACATCACTGTTCAA
>NZ_JANSIM010000033.1:0-10143 GCF_047502655.1 Synechococcus sp. R5-12
TTGTTCTCTGGTAGAGCAGAGCAGGCTCAGGGCTACTGAAAGCCTGCTCCGTAACGCTTTAGCGGTCGGAGTCGGGTAGTTTACCCGCACGCAAACGAGATTTTGCCTCGGTGCCGGCAGGGATCCCAAGTAGCAGCCAAAACCTAATCTTGAGTATCCAACCTGCGCACCAACCAGCGCCGCAGCGGATGCCACACCGGCAAGGATAGAATCCAGCGGGATTGCTGCTCCAGCATGAGACGCTCCACCGGATACAGGCCGAACAGCTCATAGCGGCTTTGGGCAATCAGGATCCCCATCGTGAAGCTGACACAGAGCAACAACCCCAAAGTCGGCCATCCTGGGCGGTGAAACAAGGCATATCGCAGGCCCGTCCAAGTAAAGTAATCCCACAGGCGGGCTATATCCGCTCGCAAAGCCCAGAGACTGGGGATCCCGACTACCAGCCACAGCAGGCCCAGAAAGATGAAGCTACCGCCGTGGTAGAGGCGCAACAGGCGCTTGGCTGCCGGAGACAGGGATTGAGTGCCGGAAGAAGCTTTCTTTCGCCCAACTGAGCCAGGATCAGGGAGCAAGGGCATGGGGATCCCAATTTTCGACACCTCAACACCCATTTTGGACTTATCTCCGACGCAATAGCTCGGTTGCATGGGATCCTCGAACTCAAACGAGTACTTTTCTGCTTTCGGCTCGCCCATTTTAAGGGATCGATGCACAGGGAGCCCAGTTGTGGCTCTCCCGCTGCACAGCGCCATCCAAAAAGGCACTGATCAAAGCATCTGCTCAAAGCATCTGCCGTCTGCAAGTCTTCCTTATCCGTACAGTCAAGTTTCCTGAGAGACGCCCAGACGTCCCGTTCCAAGAGCTTGGCAGACGATCTCTTTGACGTTCATATCCTGAGCGAAAACCAACATTCCCATGGTGAAGGGATCCCGCCCTGGCTCCCCAAGGCAAACCGCGCAATTTGCCCAAGCAACAATGCAGAACTCAAGGTCAGAGGCAGGTTGGTCGGGGTCAGAGAATGGGAACTGGGTCGGGGATATAATGGCTCTGCACCCTTTTCTTCGGCCTTGCTAGCTCAAAGGATAGAGCACCGACCTTCTAAGTCGATGGTTGCAGGTTCGAGTCCTGCGCAAGGCGCTGGCCTTGCCCTCTAAGCCTTGCTTGGGGTTTCCGACAAGCTGCCCTGATGGGGGCACCACATCTGAACCATCACCTGCCGAGAGTGGCTTTCTACCCGCAGGGATCCCTGCAGCAGCTCCACTGCCTTTTGAACCAGCGATAGACCCAAGCCCGTTCCCCCGGCGTTGCGGCAATCCAACTGGGGGAGGCGATAGAACTTTTCAAAAAGGCGGGGCAACGCTTCTGCAGGAATTTCCGCCCCTGTATTGCGCACCGTGATCAGCCAGCCGGGACGGCCATTGGAGTTAGCCTGGCTCACACTCAAATAGATGCTTTCCCCGGTGGGGGTGTACTTACACGCATTGTTTAAAAGCTCGCTGACCACCCGCGACAAGAGGCTCTCATCCGTGCAGAGGAGCCAAAGGTCGGGATCCCATTCCACCTGAAACTGTTGGCCCTGTTGGGCAGCTCGCAGCCGGAAGGGCTCGGCAAGATTGGGGATCCATTCCTGGGGAGATAAACAGGTAAGTCTGAGGACTTTGTTTCCGGATTCGAGGGCTTGCAATTCCAACAGGTCGTTGATTAACTCCAGCTCGCGGTTGGTCTCCATCTCCAAAATTTGAAAGTAGCGCCTTTCCCGCTCGGTTAGGTTGGCTTTGGATAAAAACCCAATGGCCAGCTTCATGTTGGTGAGAGGCGTGCGCATTTCATGGGAGACCATGTGCAGAAACTCATCCTTGAGTTGGTTGAGCTCCTGCAACTGCTGCACCTGGCGCTGAATTGTCTGATAAAGACGTGCTTGGCGAATGGCGATGGCACATTGGCCGGCTACCCGTTGGATAAGCCGTTGTTCCCGCTCGGTAAATATCTGCCCCAGTGGACGGGATCCACAAACATTCCCCAAAACAAGCAGTTCCTCGTCTTGCCCTGCCAGATCCCTTTTTTCACAGATGGGGGAGACGATCAGGGTACAGCGGTCATGGTTGGGCCAGCAGGGGTGATGGAGATTGCTGAAGTGGCAAAGCTGTCCGCGCTGGAGCTGACGAAGCACATGGGTGAAATCCGCAAACGAAACCTCCAGGGGAAAGCGCTGGATCCCTTCTCCGGCCAAATAGTCCACCGCCAAAACGCTGACCTGCCGCTCTGGGTCATGAAGGGCAATGGTGCAATTGGATAGGTTCAAGCTCAGGGCCAGTTCTCGGGCTACCGTTTCCAAGATTTTTTGTTCATCCAAAGTGGAGCGAATTTCTTCGGTGATGAGCTGGAGTAGCGCTTCGTCGTTGTAAGCTTGTTCGAGCTCTGCATTGCGCACCCGCACTTGGTAATCCAATTCAGCATTGGCCTGCTGCAGCTTTTGATAAAGCTCTGCCTGCTGAATGGCCACTGCCAGGTGCTCCCCGATAGCCTTGGCCAGCTCGATCTCATCGGTTTGCCAATCCGGATCTGAAGTCAGGCGCCGCAGCGATAGCCCGCCCCACATTTGTTCCTGACAAGCCACCGGGATCACCAGCCAAGGGCCCAGTTGGTATTCTCGCTTCTCATAAATGGCAAAGGGATCGGCAATCTGCTCCGGATCCTGGACATGAAAAATTTGCAGCCGTTTCAAATGATCGAAAACCATAAAATCCCTGCTATCCGGCAGTCGCAGGTTCAGATTGTTGGGCAAATTAGGAAATCGGCTATGGCTGGCAATGCCCAACCACACGGCCTCAGCGGGCAGGTACTGATAAAGGGTAACTCGTGCTGCCTGCAACACTGCCCCCACTTCCCGCACCGCCACATCAAATAGGGTGGGTAAGTCCAGAGAGGTGTTGATGGCCTGAATGAGCTGATTAAACAGTCTTTCTCGCTGCAATTGCCGCTGCAGTTTCAGCTCAGCTTGCTTGCGAGGGGTGATGTTTCTGATGATCACCAGCACTTGATCTTCCCCAAAGGGAACGATGCGGGCCTGGCGATATTGGGGCTGAGGGGATCCCTCTGGGCAGGGGTATTCGATCTCTTGAGCTTGCCGGGTTGCTAGGGCCAGCTCCAGATGCTCGCGAATGGCTTGGGCTATGGGTTCCGCCCCACCGGTGCAACCGGTATCAGGAAACAGCTCTTCAGGAGTTTTGCCCAGGTAGTAGGCAGGGGGATGGGGGACAGAAAAATGGCTGGGCGGCTTGAACTCCAGACAGCGGCCCTGGCGATCCAGACGAAGCAGCATGTCGGGCAGGGCTTCCAGGAGCTGGCGATAGTGGCGCTCTCGCTCGGCCAAGGTGATCTCTAATTGCTTGCGCTCGCTGATATCCAGGGTCACCCCGACAACCTGGCCGGGATCCCCTTTCGGCCCCAAGAGCACAATCCCCTGGGAAAGCTGCCAGCGCATCTGGCCGTCGGCCTGGTAAACCCGATATTCCACCGAAAAGTTGGGATCCCCCTCTACCGCCCTGGGCCCAGCCGTCTGCAAAGCTTCTTTCACCCTTTGGCGATCTTCCGGGTGAACGTGCTGCAAAAACACTTCCAGGGTGAAATCTTGGCCGGGATCCAGCCCGTATTTGGCCTTGCACTGGGGAGAAGCACTCAACTCCCAGGTGCGCAAATCCAGTTGCCAATAGCCCAGTTGGGTGGCTTCTAAGGCCAAATAGAGATGCTCTGGATAAAAGCTGCCGTCTCCTGGCCGCACCGGCACCAGGCGGTATCGAGTTGAAGCCATCTCCCTCACCAGATTCTATGAGCCCTGCCTCATTGTGGACGATTTTCAGGAGACGTGAAGGATCCTACTATTCGAATTGCCAGAAATTCCTAACCTTAAGCATGGCTCCAGAATGACTTTGGAAATGTATTCTTTGACACCAACCCTTCAGCCTGAGCTAGGCTTCAAACCCACGGGGAGAAGGCTACCCTGCTGATGCGACCGGGAGGCTTTGGGCCGGGCTTGTGGGAAAGGGGGGTGCCTCTGCTATAGTATCGTCAGTTGCATTTCGGATCCCAAGTGGTGGGATCCCCCTGGCAGGTAGGGTCAGGGCAGGCTTCGAGATGTCTTTGCGCTCTTGCGAGAGTTGACGTTGCGTTGAGCTTTCTCGGTGTGATCCTGCCCTTAGCCTGCGTGAAGCGTTTTCTCTTTTTTATGCTTTCCTGTGCAACGTTAAGCCTGACGTTTAATCACAGAAAACTTCTCCTGCTCTCGAGTTTGGGTTTATCTGTAGTAAGACCTGTATTCAGATTTTCCCGATGGGTTGACGGTTTCCTGTTCGCCCTGGCGCGGCTTCTCAAGGTGCCGTTGCCCTCTTCATTTGGTTAGCGGACGGGGAAACAGAAGATTGCTAGATCTGGACAATTAGCAGGGCCGAGGTTGTCTTCACTTCCTTGGGCTTTGGCTTAAGTTTTCCTTTCCCCGGGTATCTCTTGCAAAGTTGCCCGATGTTGGCGATGGCAACAGGATAGTCTGTTTAGCCTGCTGTTAGGTTTTTTGGATTCTCTGAGTTGGGTTGATGGGCTGGCCCGCGGCATGGCGAGCGAAGGGATCCCTTTGACCTTTCTCAGCAGACTTCTCCCTATTTTTTCCTAGCTCAACTCAATCATTTTCCAACTGAAGAATTCAAGGTTATTGCTGTGGTTTGTGAAGTTTCTCCCAGTTTGGATCGACAGCATCAGTCGAGCGAACCTGCATTGTCCCAAGGCCACCCCTTGGATCCCCTCAGTGCTGAGGAGATGCGGCAAGTGGTGCAGATCCTGCGCCGGCAACGGCCCCTCAGTTCTCAGGGGCGCTTTGTAACCATCCAGCTACACGAGCCGGAGCGGCCTTGGATGGAAACTTGGCAGCCGGGGCAGCCGTGGGATCGGCAGGCTTTCGTGGTGCTGTTGGATCCGGCCAGTGGCAACACCTACGAAGCCGTGGTCTCTCTGTCAACACAGCAGGTGCGCTCTTGGCAGCTCATTGCGGGCGTGCAGCCCCCTCTGCTCGACGATGAGGTGTACGCCTGCGACCGCCTGCTCAAGGAGGATCCCCAATTTTTGGCGGCTCTGCAGCGGCGGGGGATTGCCGATGTGGATTTGGTGATGGTGGACTACTGGACGGTGGGCTACTTCGGGATCCCGGAAGAAGAAGGGCGGCGGCTGGTGCGAGGCTTTTGTTTCCTACGTACTTCCCCTTGCGACAACGGCTATGCCCGCCCCATCGAGGGGCTCTACCCCTGGATTGACCTCAACCGCATGCAAGTTGTCAAGGTGGAGGATCGGGGTCTGTGGCCCTTGCCGCCGGAGTCCGGTAACTTCGACGAGCTGTTTTTCAAAGATTTTCGCCAAGATTTGAAGCCACTAGAAATTACCCAGCCCCAAGGGGTGAGCTTCCAGGTGGAGGGGCACCACATCCGCTGGCAGAAGTGGGATCTGCGCATCAGCTTTAACCCGCGAGAGGGGCTCGTCCTCCACCAGGTGAGCTACGAGGATCAAGGCCGCCTTCGCCCCATTCTCTACCGCGCCTCGGTAGCCGAGATGGTGGTGCCCTACGGGGATCCGCGGGATCCCCACTGTCGCAAAAATGCCTTTGATGTGGGGGAATACGGCATTGGCATGCAGGCCAATTCCCTGCAGCTGGGCTGCGACTGTCTGGGGGAAATCTACTACTTCGATGCCTGGCTGCCCACCAACAGCGGTGAGCCCATGCTTTTGAAAAATGCCGTCTGTATGCACGAGGAGGACTTTGGGGTGCTCTGGAAGCACACCGACTGGCGCACGGAACGGGCGCAGGTGCGGCGCTCGCGGCGGTTGGTGCTTTCCTTTTTCACCACCATTGGCAACTACGACTACGGCTTTTTCTGGTACTTCTACCAGGATGGCACGCTGGAGTTTGAAGCCAAGCTCACCGGCATCATCAACACTTGCGCCACGTTGCCGGGGGAAGAGCCGGAGTTTGGCGTCTTGGTGGCACCCCAATTGTCTGGCCTCAACCACCAGCACTTTTTCACTGTCCGCCTCGATATGGCGGTGGATGGGCCGTGCAACTCCCTCTATGAAGTGCATGCAGAACCTCTGCCTCTGGGGCCGGATAACCCTCACGGCAACGCCTTTCGCGCCCGCTCCACCCTGCTCAAAACCGAGCAGGAGGCTAAGCAAACGGTGGATCCCTTGCGGGGCCGCTATTGGAAGATTGTCAACCCCAATCGCCACAACCGCCTGGGACAGCCGGTGGCCTACAAACTGATGCCGGGGGAAAACGTCCAGCTTTTGGCCCACCCCGACTCTTGGCTGCACCGACGGGCAGGATACCTGGCCCACCACCTCTGGGCCACGCCCTACCATCCCGGCGAGAAGTTCCCAGCAGGGAACTACCCCAACCAACATCCCGGTGGCGAAGGGCTGGTGCAATGGACGCAAGCGAACCGCTCCCTGGAAAACACCCGCCTGGTGCTCTGGTATAGCTTTGGCTGCAATCACTTCCCCCGCACCGAGGACTGGCCGGTGATGCCGGTTAGCTACATCGGCTTTATGCTCAAGCCCCTGGGCTTCTTTGAGTGCAACCCAGCTCTGGATGTGCCTCCTCCCCCGCCGAAGACCAAAGGCTGCTGCAGCTTTATTGACTACCCCCCTGCCTAGAGGGCGAGGATTCTTTCAAGTGCGAACAGCTTGGGCGCGACAGGAGTGAGAGGGGAGGCACTCTTCGCCCACGGGGCTTGAGACCTGGTTTCTGGGTCACCGTAGCAGGTGCCTTCCATTGCTCAGCCCCGGTCTTTGGTGCTGGGCAAAAGCTCTGCTCAGATCTGCTCAGATTGAGAGTTCACAAGCTGCTGCGAATCACAAACGAGTAGTTGCTGCCCGGTTCCAGCAGATAGTCGGATTTTTCCAGAAAGCGGCTCAAGGGCTCGCAAATCAAAGCTCGCCCCACAGAAGGCTCCACTCTGAGTTCCCCGGCCCGAAAGCGCCAGCAAAAGCGCCAAACCCAACCATTGGCATTGACTTCCCCCTCAATGGCACCCTCTTGCCAAGAGCGGCGGGTAATTTGGATGTGGGCAGTGGTCTGAGGCAGTCGGCTCATCCGGCATCTCCCGACGGGATCCCTTGTAGGGTAGCGCGTGGCTCCCTCGCTGCCGCCAGCAGATCCAGCATGGGGAGTGAGGTATCAGAAGCTCAACCCATTGAGTGAAAGGGATCCCCTAAATAGGGTCAGTTCTTTTGATTTTCTTGATTTTCTGAGAGCGGCTGCAACAAACCCCCCAGGGTAGGGGGGCTGTTTCCTGGGCTCCTGCTGTAGGAAAAGCTGGCCAGAAGCTAGCGAGCGGCAGTTGCAAGGGTCTTCGAGGATTTTTTCTCTGGCTTTTCAGCCGCAACCTCTGCTAACAAAGCTCGCAGGCTGGGAAAAAGGAAGTGGTTCTCCTCGACATATTGCGCGCCGAACAACCCCTTCTCCGCCCAGAAAAACCGATCAACTGTATGTTCATTTCGTCGCACCAAAATAAGTGCGGGGGGCTGAATAGACTTCTCCTGAATATATTTTCGAGCAGCGGTTACAGACTTCTCCTCACCACTGTCCAAATTAAATTGAGGAATGTGATCTAAAATCTTGCGCCCTTCCAGACGACGGCGGCTCTTACGCTTTCTTCTCCTAACCAATGTAAGCCTCCTGTAGAAGGATGACCGAACAACCGCAACCGCAAAGAATATATCAGCGCTGCTTAAGAAAAGCAATAACTTTTACCCATTTTTGTTATCATCTTTTACAAAGGCAATAAAGACAGCAGTCGCCCTCAAAGCCCTTGAAGGGTTACTTATGGACGCGCCCAAAAAAATCTAATCGGGAACCTTTCTCCGAACAAAAAACCCTCCAACAATCGCCTGCAAAGAGAGCTGGCGATTGGGCGTTTGCTAGGTTGACTGCTGATATTGATAGGGGATCCACGGGCTCTGACACCTGCGAAGAAAGTCAGATGCCGATGTGGGAGATCCGTATCAAATCTGGCCCCTAGCCTAACATTAACAAAAACGATACTCAACAGAACATATACCTAAGCTCAGCTTCAAGACAACCCCCTTTGGGCTGAAGTGCTAAGTCAATTGCCAATGCTGCAAGTCTGGAGCTGCTCAACCGAGGAGAGAAAGGGGCACTCCGGTGCCGGGCTACCGTTGAACAGCGCATGTAAGACTGTACAACCAACTTCTTGTTTCTACAAGAGATCCACTGCAGATCCCCAGCATGTCCACACAGCCCTTTCGCGAGTTCATCCTGGGAGCCCTGGAGTGAGGAGTTCTGGTACCGTAGGGATTGGATGGATCCCGCCTCAGGTGCCGGCAAGCTGGAATGAGCTTGATGGGCTGCCAGGACTGCGTTGAACCGATTAGACGGAATTCAGGCATCTTGCTAGTCTGGCTTCAGGTTTGGCTGCACCTCAAGGGCTTAGGTCTATCTTGTCTGGGTTTGGGGAGTTTTGGGCATGATGAAATTCGCGTTGCTGATGGGTCTGGGACTCAGCTTGGGATCCCTGCCGGCTTGGGCACAGGGAGCAACCCCGTCGCCCGGCCCTGCTGCAACTGCTTCTCCGACTTCGGGGGGGGCTCCGGCCACAGCAACTCCCAGCCCTGTGGCATCTCCAACTCTGACCCCAGAGCAAGTCACCGATGCCCAGGTGGAACAGTTGGTGCGGATTCTGTTGGAGTTGGATCCCCTGATTCGGGAAGCGAGCGCCCAACTGCGGGAAACCCAGAACGAGGAGGAGTACGAGCAAATTATGCAGCGCACAGAAACCCAAGCCAGCCGCATTGTCGAGGAGCAAGGGCTGACAGTGCTTCAATACCGCGAATTGATGACCTTGGCGAACGAAAATCCTGTTCTCAACCAGCGGGTTCGGGCCCGCTTGCAAGAAGTTTTGCAGGAAGGGGAAGCTTCCAACTCTCCAAAGCCGGCCACCCCGACGCCTACACCCTAGGCTGAGCTGGCTTGCCTTGGCCAAAGACAGGGAGAACCCGAGGCAGCCGCAAGGTAAAGCAGGTGTGGTTGGCCTCGCTGTTGAGGTGAATGCTTCCTTGCAACAGGCTTACCCGCTGCCGCACAAGGGCCAACCCCAACCCTGTCCCCCCTTGCCGCCAGGGATCCGCGCTGGGCACCCGATAGAACTTCTCAAATACCCGCTTTTGCTCTTCCAGGGGAATGGTTACGCCGGTGTTGAGGACTTGGATGTCCAGGTGGTCGGAATGGCAGGTGGCCTGAAGGCTGATCAGGT
This sequence comes from Synechococcus sp. R5-12, assembly GCF_047502655.1. Taxonomy (NCBI): domain Bacteria; kingdom Bacillati; phylum Cyanobacteriota; class Cyanophyceae; order Synechococcales; family Synechococcaceae; genus Synechococcus; species Synechococcus sp. R5-12. The sequence continues at coordinate 9,315 of NZ_JANSIM010000033.1, forward strand.
GCCCAGCAGGGGTGAATTTACATGCATTTTTCAGCAATTCCGCCAGCACCGACTTTAGCACTCCCGGCAGGGTAAAAATGGCAGGCAGTCCTGAAGGGATCCCAAGGCTGAAGCGCTGATGGCGGCTATGGGCCTCCTGAGCAAAGGGCTCCGCGATCTGGGGCAACCACTCTTGCAGCTCCAACCAGCAGGGCTGCTGTGAACCGTTCGCGTTAGCGGGACGGAGTCCCTTGAGCACCTCTAACTGCTGCAGTTCCAGCAGATCCTCGACCAGTTTGATCTCCCGCTCGCATTCGTTGTCCAACACCTTCAAGTACTGAGAGATCTTGGCCGGATCCGGGGATCTGGGAGCGCCCTGGGCAGGCAGCAGGACGGAGCTGAGCAGGCGGATGGCCATTTTCATGTTGGAAAGAGGGGTGCGCAGCTCGTGGGACACCGTGCTAAGGAAGTCATTTTTCAGGCGATCCAGCCGCTGCAATTCCTGTACTTGGCGATCCAGTTGGGCGGTGCGGGCCTGTACCTTTTCTTCCAGGGTGCGGCTCAGTTCCTGAACCTGTTGGAACAGTTCCGCCTGCCGAATGGCGGTGGAGAGGTGATCGGCCAAGGCCAAGATCAGATCCTGATTGGTGGCCAGCCAACCGGGACGTGCTGTTTTCAGCTAGAACCCGCAGGAGCCCCGCACTCTATTAGTGGCTAGTGACTAGTGGCTAGTCACTACCCACTCACCACTATCCAGGGTCAGTGCCGGAAGGAATGCGGCCTTCCTTGATGAAGTACAATCGGCGCATGACCCAAGTCCTGACTGTAGCTTGCAAACTCAAGGTGTCCC
>NZ_JANSIM010000246.1:0-4119 GCF_047502655.1 Synechococcus sp. R5-12
GGCCAACCTGAGCCAGGCCAACCTGAGCGAGGCTGACCTGAGCGGGGCCAACCTGAGCAAGGCCAACCTGAGCGGGGCCAACCTGAGCGGGGCCAACCTGAGCAGGGCTGACCTGAGGGGAGCCAACTTGAGGGGAGCAAAGCTGGGTGGCACGAACCTAAAGGGGGCAAACCTATGGGGCGCAAAACTAAGTCCCGGCTGGGATCAATTCGCCGACTTGAAAGGGGCCATCCTCCCCGACGGAGCCATCCATCCCTAGCCTGATCCCTTGGCTACACTACCTACAGCCGCTCTCAGTGGATCCATGAGTCCCTCAGATCTCGCCTTTGCCAGCAATCACCAAGACATCCTCACACTGCTGGACTTAGTGGTTCGCGCCCGCTACCCTTTGATCTACCTGGTTACTCCCGAAGAAGCCCCGGCAGAGGAGCTCCTGCAAGTTCTAGCCGATTCCCTCAAGCCCAAGCGCAAACTCCTAATCTGGGATATCGTCTCCGGCTGGTCAGATAACGGCCAAAACAAAGGCCAATTGATGCCTGCTCTGGGCCGCATCGGCGCCATCAAAGAGGACGAGGCGGTTATTTGTGTTCTCAAAGACCTAAACCCCACCCTGAGAAATCCGGAACGCTCGGACAATTACCCCGTCATCCGCTACCTGAAAACCCTGGCCAGAGAGAGCCGCCACAGCCGCAAGTCCATCATCCTCTTGGGCCAAGAAGCCGTTGTCCCTGCCGAGCTGCGCGAGGAAATTGTGGTCTATGATTTTCCCCTGCCCAGCATCGCCGAAATTGAGCGGATCATTACCCGCGCGATCCCTGCCCGTCAACTGGAGCTAAGCGGCCCGGCGCGGGAACAACTGGTTCGAGCCTGCCAAGGACTGACCCGGCAGCGCATTGAGCGGATCCTGGCCCGCGCCCTAGCCGCCAAGGGCAAGGTCAGCGAGGGCGATATTGACCTTGTTCTGGAAGAGAAAAAACAATACATCCGCCAGACGGAAATCCTGGAGTTTTACAACCCCTCCGAGACCTTGCAAAATGTCGGCGGCCTGGAAAACCTCAAAGCCTGGATTCGGCAGCGCCGCAACAGTTTTAGTGCCCAGGCCCGTGCCTATGGCTTGCCCAGTCCTAAGGGCATTTTGCTGGCCGGGATCCAGGGCACCGGCAAGTCTCTATGTGCCAAAACCATAGCCCGCGAGTGGCGCATACCCTTGCTCAGGCTGGATGTGGGGCGACTCTTCGGCGGGATCGTCGGCGAAAGCGAAAGCCGCGTGCGCCAGATGATCCAAATTGCCGAAGCCATGGCCCCTTGTGTGTTGTGGATTGATGAGTTGGATAAAGCCTTTGGCGGCGTCAACAGCGAGTTTTCAGGGGATTCGGGCACCAGCAAGCGCGTCTTCGGCAGCCTGATTACGTGGATGCAAGAAAAGACCAAGCCCGTTTTTATTGTCGCCACTGCCAATAATGTCCGCGTCTTGCCGGCCGAGCTGCTGCGCAAAGGCCGGTTTGACGAAATTTTCTTCGTCAATTTGCCCAACCAACGGGAGCGGGAGGAGATCTTCCAAGTCCACATCCAGCGGCTGCGGCCCAACCGCGTGCGGGATTTTGCCTACCCTGAGCTGGCCATGGCCAGCGAAAACTTCAGCGGCGCAGAAATTGAGCAGACCATCTACGATGCCATGCACATGGCCTTCAACCAGGATCCGCCCCGCGAGTTTACCCAGGAGGATATTCTCGGCGCCATTCGCCAAACCGTTCCCCTGGCCGCCATCGCCCGCGACCAGATTCAAGACTTGAAAGCGTGGGCTGCCGAGTCAGGAGCACGTACCGCTTCCCAAGATCAAAAGTTGATTCAGGAGCTACGGACCATCGTCCAGAAGAGAGGGTTAGGCTACATTGAAGTTGATAGTCCCCCATCCTTTTCCTCTCCACCTCCTGCCTAAGCTGTTTTGGTCGGCTCGTTCCGAGTTGTGGCAGCTCCGTGGAAGTAGGCTTGCAAGCATTTTTTCCTGCAAGACGCGGAAAAACTCCGGTTGCCGCTCCGCTTGAATTTGCTGCCTGTGGATTAGCCCCCGTTAAATCCGTCCGGGGAAGCCGCCGATTGATCTGAGCTGCTCAGGTGGCCCCTTGTTGGATTAACTTCCGGCAGCTCCCAGGCAGGGCACTGGGATCGGATCCCGCACGTTAGCGTGCAGGACCGATGGTTTTGCACTTTTCGTATCCTTGACTACAGATTTTTTGGTAGGATTGATCGTGTAGAGGTACTGGTATGTAGAGCAGCCTTATGAGTGCAATCGCTGAAATGAGGGGGACAAGTCTCCTGGCCCGCCATCGCCAAAACATAGCAGCCTCCCTGGCCCGTCGTTTGGAAGCAGCTAGGGCGGCCAACAACACCCGCTTGATGGAGCTGCTGAAACAAGAAGAGCGGCAGCTGGCAGCCGAGTACGGCGGCAGGGATCCCTTCTCTTCAGCGCTCTTCAGAGGACTGCGCCACCTTTGGCAGAGCCTGAAGGCAGTCTTGGCGGCCTGCGATGAACTGCGGGTGCGGCAGTGGGTAGATGGCAGCGGCATGGTCTGGTGGTCTGTCCAAGACCCAATCACGGGAGAGCGCCTGTGTACCCATTCCGAGGGGGAGCTCATGGAGTGGATCGAGAAGCACCAGCGAGAGGATTAGTCTTCGCGGCTAGGACTTGCCTGAGCACCAATAGCCAGTGTTTCCCCTGGCGCTTCGTGCGTGTCCCAGTCTTTCCAGCTTGGGGAGGAAGGGAACAAAAAGTTTCACGGCTAGGCCGGGGCAATGGCCACCTGAGAATCCAAATTGATAGGATTACGAAGACTCATCATCTGCTTTAGGGGCCCTGGGATGGTTTGGCAATTGTTGACTTGGCCGGCCCAAAGTTTGCTTTGGCTAGCAGAGCAGATCCAAGAACGCGCCGAAGCACAGCTGGATAGCAAAGAAAACCTGCAAAAAGAACTTACGGCCCTGCAAATTCAGCTAGATTTGGGAGAAATTGACGAAGAAACCTACGCCCGCCGAGAAGAGGAGATTTTATTGGCTCTGGAAGCCTTAACCCAAGCAGAAGGAGAAGCCGAAGCATAGAGTTCTGCCGGTGGGCCTGGAAGGGATCCCTCAGCATTGCAGGGGGGCAGAACATGGGAGAATGAGCTTCTGTACACCCCCGTCTTTCCTACCCTGGGCTGTTTTCAATGACTGAATCCCATGAAACCTTGGTGCTCCGCGACGAGCAAAACCAGCCTCTCAAGTGCGAGATCCTGCGTCAGGTGGTCATCGACGAGCAGACCTATGCTCTGGTGACTCCCGTTGATGCTGTGATCAAAGTGCTGGTTTGGGAAGGGGAAGAAGAACCCAGCCAAGCGGTGAACGGCGATGCCAACATGGAAGGGATCCTGGACGAGCCGGATCCCGAAGAGCTACAGGCTACCCTGCCCACCATCCAGGCTGTCTTGGGGGAGTTGAACCTCACCTTGCAGCAAAATGGCTTCGACATCCTCACGGTTCAGGGGGAATTGCCCCCAGTCGAAGAGGAAGATGTGTTCGAGCTGGGCGAGAGCGAGGAAGATGCCCAGGAGTTTCAACTGCTAGCTACCTTTTTCTACCAAGAGAAGAAATACGGCATCTTTACCCCCCTCGATCCTGTTTTGCTCTACGCCGCTCTGCCTGACGAAGGGGATCCCTACCTGCTCACCCCCGATGAGCCGCCAGAGCTTTTTGATCAGCTCTATGCCCTGCTGCTGGATCTCGATGAGGAATGGGAAGACGGAGATGACGAAGAAGATGAAGACGAAGATTAGGCGGTCAACCCCTTCTGTTCTGCCGAGTTGGATACTTCTGCCCAGCCAGTCGCCTCGGCGGTGCGGAGCACCATAGGGATAGAGGTGGTGAAACTACCCGGTAAAACTTGCCCAGAGTTTTTCACCAGCCACTCCAGACCCGTCTCAACATCTGTCGTTCACCAGCCACTCCAGACCCGTCTCAACATCTGTCGGGGGCGTCGGATCTGCGGGCCAAGGGTCAGAATAAGCCAGCCTCAGACCAGCCGCCTAAGCATTGCGTAGCGAAGGAGCATGACTCTAGTCAATAATAAGCTCAACTATACTGAAA
>NZ_JANSIM010000034.1:0-16063 GCF_047502655.1 Synechococcus sp. R5-12
CGCAAGGAGCCATCCATGCGCAGCGTGGTAGGAATCTCCGGCCTAAAGGCCGGGGAGGATGTCAAGGTATTCTGTAGAGTACGCCAAGGCTGGCTCTTGCTACGGCCCCTAGATGTTGCCTTGTGTAACAGCAAGGGCATAATCTTTTGTCCTGCCTAGAGGTCTGCTGTACAACGAAGAGCGAGATACAGCTTTTCTCGACGTTGTGGGAGGTCTGTGGAGTTATCTGTGGAGTTAATAGAATCCCGGCCCCCTACACGTCTGTACTGGCTTCGGGAGGCGTCGTCGGAAAAAGCTGTGAACCCCATTGCTAGCAACAGCCGGTTAGTTCCACTTTTGGGAATCGTCATGGAAAGTCGTGGTTACAAAAAGTCCTCACAGAAGAGCTTTGAGTTGATGCGGCATTTCGCAGAAACCTACGCCAAACGCTCCGAGACCTTTTTCTGCTCGGATCCATCAATTACGACGGCGGTGATCGAAGGCTTGGCTCTGCACAAAGAGCAATTGGGCGCCCCGCTGTGTCCCTGTCGTTTTTACGAAGACAAAGAGGCAGAAGCAAAAGCAGGCTATTGGAATTGCCCCTGTGTACCCATGCGGGAGCGAAAGGAATGTCACTGTATGCTGTTCTTAACGCCGGATAACCCCTTTGCCGGCAAGAGCCAAACCCTAGAGGAGGTGCCCCTGGAATACCAAACTACCAAATGACAGCGCCCGGCAGGGACAAAGGCAGGCTTTGGAAAGGTGACAGGGCTCGGTATAATCGGAAAGCCGTTGGGCAACGGTTATTTGCACGAGGAGGAAACGCTTTTATGACTCCCTCACTTGCTAACTTCCTCTGGAGCTTGGTGGCTGGTGCAGTTGTGCTGGGGGCTCTCTTTGGCGCCATCATCTTTGTCAGCCAAAGGGATAAAGTGCGTCGTCGCTGAGATCCCCGCTCGTTGGCACTTGCCCGCCAATGCTTCCCTTTTCCCTGTACTGCTATCGCTGGGTGGGGAGAGACTGGGGTGGCAAGATGTGGCTGCGGTACGCAATCGCTGGAGGGCTTCGCCCCTGTTGTCGGGGATCCAGCTGGGTTGGGTGACCAACAGATTGAGATCTAAGGTGCTTGAAGCTGTTGTTGCAAACGATCACACCTTATGATCGAAGACTATCCAGCGATACCCCAGGGATCCCTTGCCAGCGTTGACCCACCCCTTGTATTACTGGCGGCAGAAAAACCGCTACTACCACGAGGATCTGGAGCGGCTGCATCGCTTTTTTGTCCCTGCCGGTTTGCGCATCTTGGAGATTGGTTCCGGCACGGGATCCCTGCTCAATGCCTTGCAGCCCAGCTTCGGGGTGGGGATCGACCGGGATGCGGACATTGTTGCCCAAGCTCAGGCAGAGTTTCCCCATCTCCATTTCCGGGTGCAAGATGCCCACACGCTGGACAAAGGGGATCCCGTCTTGGCGGAGCCTTTTGATGTGATCTTGCTCGTCAATACCCTGGGCTACCTGGCCGACATCCAGCAGGTTCTCCAGCAGTTGCGCCGCTTCTGTACCCCACGCACCCGCCTGATCCTCTCCCACCACAACCCGCTCTGGGAGCCGATTCTGGGCTTGGCAACCGCTCTGAAGCAACGGATGCCTCTGCCGGCAGCCAACTGGTTATCGGCAGCCGATGTGGCCAATCTGCTGCACCTGGCGGGATACGAGGTCATTCAGCAGGGCAAACGGCTGTTGTTGCCGCGGCGGATCCCACTCCTTTCCACCGTGATCAACCGGGTGATCGCCCCCCTGCCTGGGATCAACGCCCTCTGCCTGACGGAATATACGATCGCTCGCCTGCAACCCGACCCGGCTTGGGATCCCCCCCCTGAGCAGCAGCCTTCCTGCACCGTGGTGATTCCGGCTCGGAATGAAGCGGGCAACATCCGCCGCTGCGTGGAACATTTGCCCGAGATGGGATCCCGCACCGAGATCATTTTTGTGGAGGGGCATTCCAGCGACGGGACTTGGGCCGAGATCCAGCGGGTACAGGCGGAATACCAAGGGATCCGCAATATCCGGGCTCTACGGCAGGAGGGCAAGGGCAAGGGGGATGCGGTGCGCAAGGGGCTAGCCGCCGCTACAGGGGATGTGTTGATCATCCTCGATGCCGATTTGACGGTACAGGCAGAGGACCTGCCCAAGTTTTTCCGGGCTGTGGCTTCCGGGCGATGTGATTTTGCCAATGGTTGTCGCCTTATCTATCCCCTGAAACCAGAGGCAATGCCTCGGCTAAACCAATGGGCCAATCGTTTTTTTGCCGCTCTCCTCTCCTACATTCTCGGCATCCGCATCAAAGATTCCCTCTGTGGCACCAAGGCCCTGTGGCGGGAGGATTACCAGCAGATTGCCAAGCTGTGCCAAGAGTGGGGGGATTTCGACCCGTTTGGAGATTTTGACCTGTTGCTGGGATCCGCCAAGCGCACCCTGAAGATCCTGGATATCCCCGTGCGCTATTTCCCCAGAACCTATGGTCGCTCCAACATTCACCATGTGCGAGAGGGGCTGCGGCTGCTGCAGATCTGTGGCTTTGCCCTCAAGCGCTTTAAGGGATACTGAAGTTTGCTCTGACCCAAAGGTGCCGGTCTGTACTTCTGTCGAGGCAGGGCCAGTCTCTGCAAGTACTTCTCCACCGTTGGGATTCCCGCCTAGGCACCCAGGACTCGTTACAATAATTAGTCAATCGGATCACTGTAATGTGTGGATCGGCCCCCATGGGGAGTGCCACGGGAATGAGCAATGGGAGAATCCGTATTGAGCAGGCTGGGCCAATGGATCTCGAATACCCCCCTGCGCTCCCTCGACCAAGCTTATGAGGCTGCCCTGCGCATTAAAGCCATTGAGGATCAATACTTCCAGGGAGGATCCATCGGCAGCAACGGGCAACATGGCCAGAATGTCAGCCGCTACTTTCAGATTCAACTGCGCCGGCAACTGCGCCAGATCGATCTGCGTTTGGCAGAGTTCAGAGCCAGCAGCGCCTTTTCTCGCCTGCCGGATCCCGAGCAAAATGGCAGCGGCCCTACTTCTGCCCAAGATAAAGCTCAACAACTCCATGCCGCTGAGGCCAATGTTTCTGAAAGCAGCAGCGAAAACTCCGAGAATGGTTGCCAAAGACGAGATCTTTCCATCTTGGAGAAACTGCAGTTTATCGATCAGGTGACTTCTCGATACAAACGCCCGACCAGAAAATCCCAGCCCATCTCTGCTTCAATTTCCACTTCACCTGAGCCTCTCGAACGGCCAGAACAACCTACCTCAACCCAACCCAGTTCTTCTAATGTCTCTGTCAAGGCAGGCTCCGGCAATGGCGCTGCCCCGGTCGCTTCCAAAGCTGCGATTCTGCCCCGTTCTATTCTGCGCACAGCCAGCCAAATCCGCCGTGAGCTGAGTTCCCAGGCCGAAGAGGAACTGATCCAGGAGTATCGGGAGGCTCGCACTCGCACACTGGTATCGATTCGTTTTCTGTTGTTGTTGGCCGTTTTGCCTCTGCTCACCCAGATCCTCTCGAAAAACTTTCTGTTTGGGCCATTGGTAGATCACTTGCAACAACGGGAGCCTGCCATTGTGGCTCTGAGCCACGAATTCCAAGAAAAAGCCCTGTCAGAGTTCGAGTTTTTCAAGGAAAGAATAGAATTTGAGCGAGCTTTGCACCATCAACCCCCAGAGTGGGATCTGGAATCAGAAGAGCAACTGTCCATGAAGGCAGAGGAACTGCTGAAAAAATATAGCCGTAGGAACTCGGAAGGCTTGAAGAATATCCTTGCTGATTTGCTTTCGCTGCTGGTGTTTGGCTGGCTTATCTTTGTTGGGCGTGAGGAAATCGAAGTCCTCAAGTCTTTTTTGGATCGTCTGATCTACGGTCTCAGCGATAGTGCCAAGGCTTTCATTATTATTCTCTTTACCGATGTGTTTGTCGGTTATCACTCTCCCCACGGTTGGGAGGTGCTGCTGGGTAATTTGGCTGCCCATTTGGGGGTACCGGAGAACCGCGATTTTATCTACGGCTTTATTGCTACTTTTCCGGTTTTCCTAGATACGCTTTTTAAGTATTGGATCTTTCGCTATCTAAACCGTGTATCGCCGTCTTCGGTGGCCACCTATCGGGCTATGAACGATTAAGGGTTCGCAGTTGCATTTCAAACTGGGTTGAGACGCTTCCCAAGCGCTCCTTGCCGCTGACGTAACCATCCACAACCTCTCTCAGAGGAAGAAAGAAGTTGGGGATCGACCTGACGAATCGTTTGATTGCCATTTGAAGCAACCGTAATTCGAGTTTCCTGAGTTAGCTGGGCGGGCGCAAGGATTGTCGATGGCAGAACCCACAGACAAACCAACGCTCCAATTCGGCGGCAGGGGTAGGACAGCGGCAGGCGGGGCAAGGGAACAGGTTCTCCTGGGTTTGTTGTTGCTTCACCACTCTGGCCCAGCGCTCGAAAGCCACTTTCGGGTCGGAGGTGGGCTGTTTTGGATTGGGGCTGCGACAGGATCCAGGGCGTTGTCCATCTTGGTCTGCTAGGCGGGGAGCGCCATAAAACTTGCTGGTCAACTCCGCATCAGGGTGGGGGGCAGCCGGGCTGGATCCCTTGTGCCAGGCACCAGAGCTGAAGCGGATATCGCTGAGGGGAGATTGTAGCCGGCTGTTGAGTTTCCTGAGAATGATCTGGCGTTGCAAGGTTAAGTTTTGTGCCCAGGCCGGGGTAGAGGTGGCCACCTGCAGCACCTGTCGGCGCAGGCTGAGAGGATAGGTTTGGGCGGCTACGGCCTCTCCGACGAGTTCGGGCCAGAGCTGCCGCAGGGTTTGCATTTGCTTCAGTTCAGCCCAACGGGGATGGCTGCCAAAGCTTCCCAGTACCTCATCTAACCGCTGCAACATGGTGTCGATAGGGTGTCAATGGCAGGCAATAGCTTAGGAAACACCATTTTGGTCTTCCGGCGATTGAGCCGCTTCTTTGAGGGCAGAGTGAATGGAGTCGGTATCGGGCAAAGAAGGGGATCCACCGTTTTGACTGAGGGGGGCAAATCCCTCTAGGCTGCGGATATGAATATCTTGTTGCGGGAAGGGGATGCGGATCCCACGTCGCCGAAACTCAGCCTCGATTAGGAAGTTTAGCTCGCTGATCAAGACAAACTGATCTTGAGGACGGTTGATCCACACCAGCAGCTCAAAGTTAAGTGCAGAAGGGCCAAAGGACTTGAGCCAGACTTGGGGGGCAGGGCTGCTCAACACCCGAGCATTTTCTCTGGCGGCGCTGAGCAGGGCTTCGGTAACCAGGGCGGTATCGGAGCCGTAGGCCACGCCGACCGGAATGTGAATGCGACAGCGGGGATCCCGGTAGCTCCAGTTCACCACCTTCGATTCGGTAAAGCGGGAGTTGGGCACGATCACAAAGATGCGATCCAGGGTGCGCAAGACGGTAGCCCGTGGCCCAATGCGCTCCACCGTGCCGAGCAAGTTGTCCACTTCCACCAGATCCCCGATTTGGATGGGGCGCTCCAGCAAAATGGCAATGTAGCTGATGTAGTTGTTGGAGAGGTTTTGCAAACCAAAACCGATCCCCAAACCCACCGCCCCGGCAATAACCGCCAAGGAGCCCAGATTAAGGCCGCTGAAGGGCAAGACCAGAAGGATGCCGAACAGGGTCAGGATGTACTTGAAGATGGCCGCCGAAGACTCTTGGGTGCCCAGACCCAGCCCCAGGCGTGCCAAAAAGCGCTGCTTGAAGCCAACACTGACGTAGTGGGCGCCGGTGAAAACCAAGATGGAGAGGACGAGGAAGACCAGCAAGCTGGCAATCGAAACGCTGGAGTTGGGCAGAGGCTGGGTGAGAACGCCCAGAGCCGTGGCGACCACACGACCCAGGCCCAGGTAAAAGGAGCGCTGAAACGGTCGTAGGGCAGGGATGAAGCTGATACCGCGATCCAGCGAGATGCCGGCGATGAGGATTGCCCCCACGCCCCGCAGCAGCATCCCACCCACATCAATCCAGGTGCCCCAGGTCTCTCCGGCCTTAAGCTCCAACCAGCGTTGCAAGCGGGTTAGGCTGCGGTCGAACAGCCGCCAGAGAAAGAACCCCACCACCAGGGTGGCGATCCCTGCCAAAAGGGTCAGAACCAGCACGCGCGGATCCTGGGCCCGCTGCAGAGCCAGCAGATCTTCGCGGTAATCGGCAATCGCTTGCTCCAACCGCCGCGCCCAACTGTTAGCCACCAGACGCACGTCATTCAGGTTCACCTGACCCGGTGCCACCCTGCGCTCTGCGGCTGCATCGGCATAGGTGACGGTAAACAAATACCGTTGGGTGGCCTCAAAGCGGCCTCTTTCCCCCAGGCGTAAGATGTATTGCCCATTGGCATCCTGGGCTACCCGTACCTCTGGCTGTGGCAACTGCCCTTCTTCGAGAAAGCGCTCGATGATCGCCCGAACGTTGTCGGCCCGCACATCGCTGGGGTAGTCTGCCGTCTGCAGGCGGAACACCGGTATGTTCCCGACCAGCACTTCTGTGCCCTCTTGGCCGGTCAAAGGGATCCCGACTGGGCTGGGAGCCGGAGCAGGGGATCCCTCAGGAGTTGGCGCTTCAGCCGGTGTGGGGCGGGGATCCGTCAGGAAAAAGTTGGGATCCCGAAATTCAAGGGCTTGGGCCAAGGGGATCCCTGAGGAGGCAGAGGCAACGGCAGGGGTAAGCCAGAGACCTATCCCCACCGTCAGCCCAACCCAAAGAGCTGCTCGCTTAAGTGGGACGGAGTCCTGCATGGCCGGTTTGGTACGAACGCCCATCGATAATTGGGGATCCCTGGTGCTGCCCCGCAAGCTCATGGTGGCACAAGCCGACCTCAATTTTGGCCGATCTGAGCAAGGATTTTAGGTGCCCTGAGAATGGCCCAGAAGGCGTTGACGCAGCTTTTTGATTCTATCTCGCAGCTCGGCGGCTTCCTCAAATTCTAGGTTTTTGGCGGCCTCTTTCATCTTCAGTTCCAGTTGGCCGATCAGCTCCGGAATCTCGGAGAGAGGGATCTCTTGCGCAGCTTGAAAGGCTTTTTCCAGATCTGGGTCGTTAAGTTTGCGGGAGATGGCCAAAAAAGACAAGATGGCATTGCTGTTTTTCTTGACGATGGGCTTGGGCGTGATGTTGTGTTGGCGGTTGTATTGCAATTGAATTTCGCGGCGACGCTGGGTTTCGGCAATGGCCCGGGCCATGCTGCTGGTCATGGTGTCGGCGTACATCACCACCATACCGCGGACATTTCGTGCTGCCCTCCCAATCATCTGAATCAGGGAGCGCTCTGCTCGCAAAAACCCTTCTTTGTCGGCATCCAAAATGGCCACCAAGGAGACTTCCGGCAGGTCTAACCCTTCCCGCAGCAAGTTAACTCCTACCAACACGTCAAAGGCCCCTTCTCGAAAGTCTTGTAAGATTTCAATTCGCTCAATCGAGGTGATCTCGGAATGCAAATAGCGAACTCGGATCCCTCGCTCCTGGAGATATTCTGTGAGATCTTCTGCCATCCGTTTGGTGAGGGTGGTCACGATCACCCGTTCGGCAGATCCCTGCCGAGAGCGTTCCAATCGCAAGTAAATTTCTCCCAGCAAATCGTCCACTTGCCCAGCCGTAGGGCGCACATGCACCTCGGGATCCACCACCCCGGTGGGCCGAATCACCTGTTCGATAACCCGACCGCTGCCCTGCACATAAAACTTCAGGGTCTTGCCATCTTCCACCCGGGTTTCAAATTGGGCCTCGCTCTGCTCTAGTTCCCAGTTGCCGGGAGTAGCCGAAACAAAGATGCACTGATGAACTTTGGCCCAAAACTCTTCGGCTTTGAGGGGGCGATTGTCGAGGGCGCTGGGCAGGCGAAAACCGTGATCCACCAGCACCTGCTTGCGGGCACGGTCGCCATTATACATGCCGCGAATTTGGGGCACAGTGACGTGGGATTCATCCACCACCAGCAGCCAATCGTTGGCCTTGAAATAATCCACCAAGCAGGCGGGGGGCTCTCCTGCTTTGCGCCCTGTTAAATGTCTAGAGTAGTTTTCGATCCCATTGCAATAGCCCACCTCCCGCAGCATTTCTAGGTCGTAGCGGGTGCGCTGCTCTAGGCGTTGGGCTTCCAGGAGCTTGCCTTCTTTGCGAAAGAGGGCCAGTTGCTCTTCCAGTTCTTGCTCGATATTGAGGATCGCCCGCTCCAATTGTGCTTCCGGCGTTACAAAGTGCCGAGCAGGATAAACTCTGAGGGCGCTGAGGCTGTTCAAAATCTCGCCTGTAACCGGGTCGATTAAGCGAATGGCCTCGATCTCATCCCCAAAAAATTCGATGCGAATGACCCGATCCTCATACGCCGGCACAATTTCCAGCACATCTCCTTTGAGGCGAAATCGCCCTCGCACCAGCTCTAAATCGTTGCGCTCGTACTGGATGCTGGCCAGAGCCCGCAAGACATCCCGTTGGTTAATCTCCTGGCCGACTTTGAAGGGGATGGAAGCCTTCAGGTACTCCTCTGGCATGCCCAGACCATAGATGCAGCTCACCGAGGCCACCACAATCACATCCCGCCGTTCAAACAAAGAGCGGGTAGCCGAGTGCCGCAGCATATCGATTTCATCGTTGATGGAAGAAGATTTGGCAATGTATGTATCGGTGCTGGGAACATAGGCTTCCGGTTGATAGTAGTCGTAATAGCTGATGAAGTATTCAACGGCATTGTGAGGAAAAAGCTCCCGCAGCTCATTGCACAGTTGTGCTGCCAAAGTCTTATTGTGGGCCATCACCAAGGTGGGCCTGCCGATTTGCTGGATGGTGTGGGCGATGGTAAATGTTTTGCCGGTTCCGGTTGCTCCCAGCAAGGTTTGGAAACGATGGCCTTCTGAAATTGACTTCACCAAACCGGCAATTGCCTTAGGTTGATCTCCGGTGGGTTGATAGGGAGAAACCAGTTGAAACTCTGACATGGGTTTGACTTTCGGATGGGCCTAGATAGCTGCCGGGCTGGTCAAGGCAGGGCTGATCTGCACGTTGGTTTGGAATGGTAGTGCGGATCACAAAGGCTTGTGGGGTGCCTCTAAACTTGGCCGCCTGCTCAGCGGTGGGCTTCAGCTGGCACACCAGGGTTAGCCTCTGTTCCATGGTAAGGTTTTATCATGCAGGACTGAGGGCAGCTCTTCTTCCTGGGTCTGTTCATGCCAGTGATGTGAAGCATTAGGGCCTGGGTACACGCGCTACGTCTCCCTCGGTGCAGAGATTGAGATATGGGACGACGGCAACTCTTGCGCGGGATCCTGATCGGGTTGGGTCTTCTGGCCGCCCTGATGGTGTGGGTTGTCGTGTGGCTGCTCACCCGCAGTCCGGTAGCTTTGTTGCTGGCCCACCCGGAGCTGCCACCCATTGTGGGCTTTGCCCCCAGCTCTGCGCAAGCGCTGCTGGTGTTGGCTGTTCCCCTGGACGAGGTGCAAGCGTTTTGGCAAGCGGCAACCCCTGCCCCCCAGCGACGCGCTGCCCGTCAGCAGTGGCAAAAGTTTTTCTCCCCTGAAGGCCCAGGCTGGCTGGGATCCATGCTGGCCGGGGGATCCCTTGATTTTGAGCGGGAGGTGCGGCCCTGGCTGGGGAGGAGCACCCTCTTGGCCAGTTTGCCGGAGTGGGGCACCTTGGTTGCCCTAGAAACGCGGGATGCGGCAGTCTCTCAATTTGAGCTGAACCTGTTGTGGGAACGGCAGAGCTTGGCCGGGAGGCCGGTGCAGGTAGACACTTACAAGGGCATTCAGGTGGTGTCTAGCCCGATTCCGGGCCTGCAGGGGTTCTCGGCAGCCGTTTTCGGCGAGCAATACGTGTTGTTGGCGGAGCAGTCTGCTGCCATTCGGGCTGCAATCGATGCTTGGCAGTTGCCGCAGTTGTCTCTGGTGGCTCAGCCTCTGTTTCAGCAGGTCATCCAGCCCTTGCGGGAGGCGCATGTGGGTTGGGCCTTCTGGCAAAATCCAGAGGCGGTTTCTTCAGATGGGCTGACGTTGCAGGCGGTAGGGCTGGGGTTGGGGGTAAACTTCCGCGGCTTGGTGGCCGAAAGTGCTGCCCTCTGGCATGCGCCCGCTGGCTTCTCCTTGCCGGCGGCAGAAGCCTTTCGCCCGCAGATCCTTCAACATCTGCCGGATAAAACCTTGGCGCTGATTTCCGGAGAGAATCTGGTCTCAGTTTGGCAGAGCCTGGGGCAGATCCAGCCCCTAAATTCCCTGGGGTTGCGGGTGGATCCCGGCCAGTGGCGGCAGCGCTTGCAATCTCAGGTGGCGCTGGACTGGCAGCGTCTGTTGCCGGAACGGGGAGAGTTTGCCTTTGCCCTTTTGCCCGGCGACGGGGATCCAGCCTGGCTGTGGGTCGGTAAGCTGCCGGATGAGTCGGTCGCGACAGCGGGACGGAGTCCTTATTTCGACTTGGATGAGCGGGCACGCGCCCAAGGCTGGCAGGTAATCTCTCTGGCAACGAAGCGCGGCACCGCCACTGCCTGGGCCCAACCGACCACTCCTGCGGGGGAGACGGAGTCCTTGCCGTCAGAACCCCCGCCGGTGGCGACAGCGGGACGGAGTCCTTACCGCTCTATCCATCGACCGGAGATCCCTGTGTTGGCAGGCGAGCCGCTGGAAGTCAGTGGGAAAGGAGGATCCGCGTCATTGCAGGCGGCAGAGGCTCTCCCCCAGTCGCGTCAGCGGCGCGGAGCGCTAACGCTGCCAGGGATCCCGCTGCCGGCACAGGTGTATCATGCCGATCGCAAAGGCTATTCCTACCTGGCCTCTTCTTTGGAAGCTCTGGAGGCGGCCCTCGCGGATCCCCCCTTGAGTGCAAATCGCGCCTGGCGCAAGTTGGTGGCTTCCCTGCCCCACCGCAATTTGGGCTATGGCTATGGATCCCTGGGGTTGCTCTTGGAAAGCGAGCTGCCTGACCCGGTCGCGTCAGCGGCGCGGAGCGCTAAGGGATCCCGCTGGTCATCCACGCGCCTTGCCTTTGCCACCACAGCCCTAGCGGTTTCTGAAGCTCCCTACCCCGATCGGGGCTGCCAGATTACCCAAATGGGCAAGCTGTTTTGGGAGTGGCATTGAGGGTCAGACTATCCAGGGATCCCGGCAGTTGGGGTGGATGTACTTGGCCAGATAGACCTGGTTGCCTGTTTCATTCCACTCCACAAAGTCGAAGATTTGGGTGAGCAGCAGCATTCCTCGGCCCGACTCTTCGGTTTCCAAGATGCTATGTTGGCATCGGTGGAGCTTCTCTTGGGGACAAAAGCCGGGCCCTTGATCTCGCACCAGCCATTGGTAAAAGGGCTCCGAGCTGGCGTACTCGATGATCACCTTCTTGTTGGGGTCGAGGCCGTTGCCGTGGCGGACGGCATTGATGATTGCTTCCTGTAGGCCCAAACGTATTTCCGCTCTCCAGGCAGGAGGGACTTTTGAGATCAAGAGATCGAGGACAGGCTGAGTGTAGAGGGTGGAGGGAAAGCTGATAACGCTCCAGGAGCAGTGGGCGGGTTTGAGGGAAAGGGCAATCACGGAGGCAGTCTTCCCTGGGGCACGGCACTCTGACCCCATTCTAGCAATCCCATCGGGGTCAACCCCAGCAGAGGTGCGGCAGGAGCTCGGCAAGGGGACTTTTGCCGTACCATCTTGAGTGGTAAGTCTCTTCGCGGTTTTATGGCGATCAAGGTTGGAAATAAGGTCAAAGTTCGCTCTGTCCAGGATCGCGGACAAGAAAACCTCAGCGCTCTGGTGGGCAAAGAGGCTGTGGTGCTGGCACGGCGTGTGGTCGATGGCAGCGGTGTCGGCTACATTCTGGAGTTTCCCGATCGCTCTCGACATTGGTTTTTCGAGAGCGAATTGGAGGTGCTCTAAGCCCCTGTCTGTGTTCTGTTGTCTAGAGGGTCGGTTGGTGGCTTCTCCTCCTCATTTGACTCGCCGTTTGCTGGCCCGCCAGATGGCCGCGCAGGTGGATGGCCTGACCGTGGAAATGGCTGCTGCTGCTCTGGAGGCTATGCTGGACAGCATTAGCCAATGCCTGGCCCAGGGGGGATCCGTGCGGCTGGCTCGCTTTGGCACGTTCTCGCTGCGCCATCGTCCCGCCCGGCAAACCTATCATCCGCGCACCAAGGCCCCTGTTCACATCCCGGCTGCCGATGTGCCTCATTTTGTTCCCAGCCCTGAGCTGGGGCGTCCAGCTGGGGTTCGGGTGTCCAAGTCTGAGTCCGCGGGATCCGTGTAGGGTAGCTGCAGAATGACCGTCCTGCTGTGGTTTCGCACCGACTTGCGCCTGCTGGATCACCAGCCGCTGACGCGGGCCTGCCAACAGGGATCCCCTTTGATCCCCTTGTATTGCTTGGATCCCCGCCAGTTCGGCCAGACTTCCTTTGTACTCCGCCCCAGAACCAGCCCTTTCCGCGGTCAGTTTTTGCTGGAGAGTTTGGCGGATTTGCGGCAGCAGTTGCGGTCGCGCGGCTCGGATTTGGTGATCCGCCAGGGACAGCCGGAACACGTGATCCCCACCTTGGCACAGGAGTGGGGGGTCGAGGCGGTCTATGCCCATGAAGAGGTGGGCACCGAGGAGAAGGAGGTGGCGGCTGCTGTTGAGCGGGCTTTGCGGTCTCTGGGGATCCCGTTGCAGGTTGATTGGGGCCATACCCTCTATCACCCTGAGGATCTCCCCTTTTGTCTCTCGCAACTGCCGGAGCTGTTCACCTGCTTTCGAAAGCAAGTCGAGGGGAGCACCCCCATCCGGGATCCCTTGCCCATTCCCTCGATCCCCCCCCTGCCATCGGGTTTGGATCCCGGCCCTCTGCCCACCCTGGCCTCGCTGGGGCTATCTTCACCTGCTAGGGATCCACGGGCCCGCTTCACCTACCTTGGCGGCAGCACTGCTGCCCATGCCCGCCTGCAAACCTACTTTTGGGATCTGGATCGGCTGCGCATCTACAAAGAAACCCGCAACGGCATGTTGGATCCCGACGATAGCTCCCGGCTTTCTGCTTGGTTGGCCCTGGGCTGCATCTCCCCTCGCACCGTCTATGCCGAGGTCAAGCGTTACGAGCAGGAGCGGGTGCGCAATGAGTCCACCTACTGGCTGGTGTTTGAGCTGCTGTGGCGGGATTATTTTCGGTTTATCTTGGCCAAGCACGGCGCCAAACTGTTCCGTCCTTCTGGGATCCAAGGGATCCCCATCCCTTGGCAACAGGATTGGCCGCGCTTCCAGGCTTGGTGTCGAGGTGAGACGGGCTACCCCTTGGTGGATGCCAACATGCGGGAGCTGGCGGCTACTGGGTTTATGTCCAACCGGGGACGGCAGAATGTGGCCAGCTTTTTGACAAAAAACCTGGGCATCGACTGGCGCATGGGCGCTGAGTGGTTTGAGTCGCTGCTCATCGACTACGACGTGGCCAGCAACTACGGCAATTGGAACTACACCGCCGGCGTAGGGAACGATGCCCGCGGCTTCCGCTACTTCCACATCCCCAAACAATCTCGCGAGTACGATCCTAAAGGAGACTATCTGCGCCACTGGTTGCCGGAATTGGCCGGGATCCCGGGGGATAAAATCCACGAGCCCTATCGCCTCACTGCTGCCGAGCAGAAGCAATTTGGAGTCCGATTGGGGGTGGACTACCCTCGCCCACTGGTGGATTTGGAGAAGTCTCTCGCGGCCAACCGACGGGTTTACGAAGCTGCCCTGGCCTGCCGATAGGCATTGCCTTGTCTGGGGCTTCTTCCCGAGAGGGGGCTGAGGGGATTTTCTGAGGCGCAGTTCCGGCCCAAGAGTGCTATTCTAGTTAAGCGCTGTCCTGGCTCAGTAGCTCAGCGGTAGAGCAGGGGACTCATAAGCCCTTGGTCGCGTGTTCAAATCACGCCTGAGCCATCCACGTCAAACTTTTTTCAGAGGCTTCCCGGCCTGGCGGATACCCTAACTGGCTTGCAGCAGAGGGTTGGCGTAAAGTTATGGGTGGAACCTACTTCGGTTTGGGATCCCTGTCTTCACATCGGTTCTACAAATGGCCGTTCCCGATTATCAGAGCTTGATGTTGCCACTTCTCCAGTTTGCAGCACGTAAAGAAACCGAAATATCAACCAGCGAAGCTGTTGAAGTTCTGGCAAAGGAACTGGGCCTCACAGAGGACGATCTCAGGGAGATGCTGCCGAGCGGTGTACAGCCAACCTTTGTCAATCGCGTCGGCTGGGCTGCAACTTATATGAAAAAGGCAGGGCTGCTGGAAACAACGCGCAGAGGATTCTACCAAATTACTGACCGCGGAAGAGATCTTCTTGAAAAACAGCCCAAAACCATCAATGTAGAGTTACTCAGGCAATATCCTGAATTCCGAGAATTTGAGGGGCCCAAAGACACAAGAAGCAGCAACAAGGCAAGCAAACAAAAAGCTTTATCAGAGACTTCGGCAGCGACACCATTAGAGCAGTTAGAAGCTGCATATGAAAGTCTCCGTGACAAACTGGCTGACGAATTGCTTGCCAAGCTAAAGAAAGTATCGCCCGCCTTCTTCGAAAAGGTTGTTGTGGAGCTGCTGGTTAAAATGGGCTATGGAGGTTCACGAGCAGATGCAGGCAAAGCAATTGGTAGAAGTGGTGACGGTGGAATTGATGGGATCATAAAAGAGGACAAACTCG
The DNA here is from genome assembly GCF_047502655.1 of Synechococcus sp. R5-12. Lineage (NCBI taxonomy): Bacteria > Bacillati > Cyanobacteriota > Cyanophyceae > Synechococcales > Synechococcaceae > Synechococcus > Synechococcus sp. R5-12. Next base: position 14,669 of record NZ_JANSIM010000034.1, read on the forward strand.
GTCTTGATGTTGTGTATATTCAGGCAAAGCGTTGGGATAGCAATCCGGTAGGTCGTCCTGATGTCATGCAGTTTGTGGGTGCTTTACAGGCTCAAAGAGCAAACAAGGGTATTTTTATCACTACCTCCAGGTTTACTGAAGACGCTAGCAGCTACGTTTCGCAGATCGGCAGTAAGATTGTTTTGATTGACGGCGAACAACTAACAAATCTAATGATTGAGCACGACGTCGGCGTATCTACAGTTTCATTGTATCCGGTAAAGAAGATTGATAGTGATTATTTTGAAGAGAGCATCTGACAACCGCATCAGCTCAGACCGTCAATTGGCCACAGCGAAATTGTCATTTGCCTAGGTGGAATGTTAACTATGAAAACGCCCAACTGAAAGAGGGAGATACGCCATGAGGGAAAGACGAGATCCTCACTGGGGGCTCTCCTGCTCGGGGTAAAAGTCGGGATCCATCACCTGATCCAATGTGTAGGGACACTGGGCAGGCAGATCGTCCAGAGATAGAGGCGTTTCTTTAGCCACCAGCAGGACGCTCTTTTGATAAGCTTTATTCATTGCTTCAACCAGATAAGATTTAAGGCTGGGATTATCCGCAATTAACTCCTGGATTTCTTGCCGCTGTTCGATAATTGTGGCTATCCTACTTTTGCTTCGTTGTTGAGGCTGAAACTGCCACTTTAGCAGATGGCCCACCAGGATCCCTAGTCGATTCACCAGTTCGCGGCGTTCTTGCCTGCCCAAAGCCTCAATTTCCTCCACCAAGTTGGGAATATCCAATTGATCCCATTGCCCCGATCTCAACAGTGCGGCTTGCTCTTGCGTCCAGGCATAAAAGTCGCAGTCGTAAAGCGCCATGATCCATTCCTAACAGGACACCGGCCAAAGATAAGTCAATCCTACCGGTTCCAGCCGTTGAGCTTCGACCTCATAAGTTTATCGAGTCCTCAAACTCTGTAGCTACAAAGCCTCGGATCTGTGGCAGCGTTGGATCCCAATGGGGCCTGACCCTGAACAATATGAGGTTTCAACAGGTCTGGAGCGCTTGATCACGGCCCAGGATCCAGGCGATAAGGGGGGGATCCCTGTGGTCAAGATAATACCGGACGGTTTGGGTCAGGTCGATCTCCAAGATGCTGGTGATCATCCTGTGCATGAGCTCCAGATGGATCCGGTCGTCCTAGGTAAGCAGAGCATACCTGCCATGGAGGCTGTTGTTGAGAGCGGCCAAGGCTGTTTGGGTGGCAGTAGCCATTCAAAGGGAGGCTTGAGGCAGGCATCCCACAGCAAGCGGAGTCGGGCCTCGGTGATGTGGAGAGGAGAATATGTTTTTGAAGGGATCCCTTTCAGCTAGAAATCGCAGGAGCCCCGCACTGTACCCGTAGGG
>NZ_JANSIM010000247.1:0-2511 GCF_047502655.1 Synechococcus sp. R5-12
TGAACAGTGATGTTCAGCAGTGTTCAGCGTAAATGTATCAGACCCATTCCACTATGGCAGAGGAGAAGCCAAAAACCCACTCTCCGGCTTTTGCCAGGCATGCTCGCTATAGTGGAAGCCGAGTTGCGGGATAGATTCTGTGTTGCAGGCTTCTCCTTTCTTCCAGGCCGGGCGGATGGGCGCCTATCCCCTGGGCTCAGGCTGCTATCACTTCTCGGTGTGGGCGCCCTTGGTTGAGCAGGTGGAGCTGAAGCTGCTCAGCCCTGTCCAACGTTGCTTTACTCTAGTGCGGGATGAGCAGGGCTATTGGCAGGGGGAGGTGGACGGGATCCCACCTGGGCCAGTGGACTACCTCTACCGCCTGCACACCTCAGCAGGGGTAGTGGAGCGGCCGGATCCCGCTTCCCGCTGCCAGCCCTACGGCGTCCACGGCCCTTCGCGGGTGGTGGATCCCCACTTCGACTGGCAGGATCAGGGGTGGAAGGGGATCCCCCTGTCTCAGTGGATCCTCTACGAGCTGCATGTGGGCACCTTTACCCCTGAGGGCACCTTTGCTGCTCTGATCCCTCGCCTGCCGGAGTTGGTGGAGTTGGGGGTAAACGTGCTGGAGCTGATGCCGGTGGCCCAGTTTCCAGGAGAGCGCAACTGGGGCTACGACGGCGTCTACCCCTACGCGGTGCAGACCAGCTATGGAGGAGCGGCAGGCTTCAAAGCCCTAGTCAATGCCTGCCACCAACTGGGTTTGGCCGTCATCTTGGATGTGGTCTACAACCACCTGGGGCCGGAGGGGAACTACCTGCGGGATTTTGGCCCCTACTTCACCGACAAGTACCACACCCCTTGGGGGGATGCCCTCAACTTCGACGACCGCTATTCTGACGGCGTGCGAGAGTTTTTCCTACAAAACGCCGAGTACTGGCTGGAGGAGTTTCATCTCGATGGGCTGCGGCTGGACGCGGTGCATGCCATCTACGACTTCAGCGCCTACCCCTTCTTGCAGGAATTGGCAGAGCAGGTGGATGCCCTAGAAGCTCGCACTGGCCGGCCCAGGGTTCTCATTGCCGAAAGCGACCTCAACGATGTCCGCCTCATCACCCCCCGAGAGCAAGGGGGCTACGGGCTAGATGCCCAGTGGTGCGATGACTTCCACCACTCACTTCACACCCTGCTTACCGGGGAAAAGACAGGCTACTACCAGGACTTTGGCGAATTGGAGCACCTGGCCAAGGCTTACCGGGAGAGCTACGTTTATTCTGGCCAGTACTCCTGCTACCGCGCCAGGCGTCACGGCAACTCCGCTGTTGGGCGACCGGGATCCCAATTTGTGGTCTGCATTCAAAACCACGACCAGGTGGGCAACCGCAGGCTGGGAGAGCGCCTTAGCCAGCTCACCTCTTTCGAGGGCCTCAAATTGGCTGCCGCTGCCCTGCTGCTAGCTCCCATGCTGCCGCTGCTATTTATGGGGGAAGAGTATGGGGAAGTGGCGCCATTTCTGTATTTTGTCAGCCACGGGGATCCCGACCTGGTGGAAGCGGTACGACAGGGACGCCGCCGCGAGTTCAGCGCCTTTGCCTGGCAGGGAGAGCCGCCGGATCCCCAAGCTGAGGAGACTTTCCTGCGCTCCAAGCTGAATTGGGACTTGAAAAAAGCCGGTCACCACCAGGTTCTCTGGAAGTGGTACCAGGCCCTGATCCGGCTGCGCAAAACCCAGCCGGCCCTCCAGCATCTGGAGCGGGACGGGGTGGAAGTGGAGCTCTTTTCCAACTCTGGCCTAGCTCTGCACCGCCGCCAGGGATCCCAGGCTTTGCTTGCCCTTTTCAATTTCAGCCCCGATCAGCCAGTCACCTATACCCAATGGCCCAGCGGCACCTGGGAAAAACTTTTGGACAGCCATGAGACCCAGTGGTTGGGAAAGGGATCCCAACTGCCGGCAGAAAGCCAAGGGGATCCGGTTGAGGTACTGGGCTATGGGGTGGGCCTCTATGGTGCTTTGCACCGCTAACGCAGATGGCTGCGGCCAGAAGGGAAATCTCGACCGCTCCAGACCTGGCAAACGGAAACGGTCTAGCCGATCTTCGCGCCGCGGAAATAGAGGGAGTCAGGCAAGGGCCTGCGGGCGAGGCTGGGATTTCGGGAAGGTTTGCTCACCGGTTGGCCGCGATAGGTCAGCTTGGGCTTGGCAGGGTTGCCCGTAGGAGCAGCCTCTGGTTGGGACTGCACGGGTACGCCCGGCGACAGTTGAGCCCACACTTCCGCGTGATTCTCAAACTGCACCACAATGCTAAGAAATCCCCTTTCAATGTCGGCGCAACAGGCAGATATCGCGTCTTGGGCGCGTTTGTACACTTGCCGACGGGCGTAGAAGTGATTCTGAAACCTGATCACCTCCACCAAACCCTGAGGAGTCGAAGCCCAGAAGCCACTCTCTGCATCGCTGTAGTCGAGAATAACCATGGCTAACTCCTACAGTAAACTACCCGACCCTGACTGCTTCGCAGTACAGGGCGGGCT
>NZ_JANSIM010000248.1:0-9704 GCF_047502655.1 Synechococcus sp. R5-12
TGAACAGTGATGTTCAGCAGTGTTCAGCGTAAATGTATCAGAGACGCCGGCAGGAACGGACAAGAGGGGATCCCCGATGCTTCTGTTGCGCCTGCAGAGTAGAGCTCCGTCCTGTTGATGGGGATCAGCGCTGCCGCCCAGAAGGGCAGGTGGGACGCAGCGGGCAGCGGCCACATTCGGGCATACGGGCCTTGCAAATGCGCTTGCCCAGCCGGACAAAGTTGACGTGCAGGGAATAGGCTTTGCCTCTGGGGATCTGAGGGGAAAGCTGAGCAAAAGTGTCGTCGGGATGTTTGGCCCGCACCAAGCCCAGACGGTTGGCCACTCGATGCACATGGGTATCCACCGGGCAGAGATCCCGACCCAGCCCGAACAACAACACACAGGTGGCGGTCTTCAGCCCTACCCCTTTCAGGGAGAGCAAAAAATCGAGGGCGCCAGCATCGTCTAGCTCTCTTAGAAAGTCCAGACTCAGGGATCCCTGTCGTTCTTGAATGGCAGCCAGGATCTCCTGAATTCGGACTGCCTTGAGGTGGGCTAAGCCGCCGGAGCGGATCACCTGAACCAGATCTGCCGGATCGGCGGCCAAGACCGCTTCCCAAGAGGGAAAGGCGGCTTTGAGGGCGCGGAAGGCACGGCTGCTGTTGGTGTCAGTGGTGTTCTGGGAAAGGATCGTGCCCACCAACTCGTCCAGGAGATCCGGGCGGGGGGAAAGCCCATCGGGAGCCCGCTGAGGGATCCCAAAGCACTGCTCTAGCCGCATCAACAGCGATTCCATCCTGTCGGCGGGCAGGAGTTCTGCCAGCAGGGTTGGGGACTCCGCCGCTTTGGCGGGCACAGGCAGGCGTTGGGAAAGGCTGTCCAATCTTGGCTGTACCACGGCTTAACGGGCAGAACTCTGGCGGATCTCCTGCAACAGGCGGGCAAGAACCTTGCTGGCATTGGGAGGAGCTGCGGCCTGCAAGTGGGCGGCCATTTGGGCAACCACCTGCGGCTGAGCCAACCAGGTCAACACCGTTTGCCGCAGCAAGTCCAGATTCTCTTCGGATTCTCGCATGACCACCCCCCCACCGCGCCCCACAAAGGCCAGAGCATTCTGATACTGATGATCTTCTGCAGCAAAGGGATAGGGGATCAAAATGGCCGGGGTGGCGGTGGTCAGCAACTCCGCCAGGCTCATGGCTCCGGCGCGGCTAATGGCAAAGTTGGCCCGCTGCAACAAGGCAGCTACATCTCGACGGAAAGGAAAGGGCCGGTAGCGGGGATGGCTGGGGATCCTGGCTTCCGGATCTTGAGCTTCGCTGCCGCCGGTCAAATGCACAATCCAGGCCCCCGCCTCCAACCAAGCTGGGGCACAGGCGGCCACCATGCGGTTGAGGCCCCGCGCCCCCTGGCTACCCCCCATGACCACAATGAGGGGATCCCCGTCGGGAATGGGGAGGTCGGCAGGGAAAGGCTGGGGCGTGTAGAACTCGGCCCGCACTGGCGTGCCCACCACTTGGGCGGCCACCCCTGGCAAATGCTCTGCCGTCTCCGCCATGCCCAGCGCCACCACCTGACAAAATCTCCCCAGCCAACGGGTCACTTTGCCCGGGATCCGATTGGACTCGTGCAGCAACACCGGTACCCCCAGCGAACGGGCGGCCAAAATGGCAGGAGCGGCAATGTACCCGCCGGTGGTCAGGACAATATCAAACCGTCCCGACATAAGGAGTCGGCGCACTTGTAGGGTCGCACGGGCCAGTTGGGCCAAGGCCTGCAGCCTGTGGAGAGGGGATCCCTGCCAGCCGGACATGACAACCCGGTGCAAGGGATAGCGCTCCCGCACCAGCTTCCCTTCCATCCGATCCGGCACCCCCAGCCATTCGATCTGCCAGTCAGGCAACTGCTCGGCAACGGCCAAGGCCGGAAAAATGTGGCCACCAGTGCCGCTGGCAGCAACCAGCAGCCGCGGGCGTGAAGCTGGATCCTTGGCGCGTGTGTCCACCCGTGTGCCGGTTAGGGATCCCTGAGACCTTCAGGAGTTGTTGGAGCTGACATAGCGCAAGAGGGTGCCCCGCTGCCCCAGAATAAACCCTTGCTCGGGGCCAAAAAACTCAATGCTGTAGAAGTTGGCGGGGATGTTGCTGAGTTTCTTGGCCTGTTCCCAGGTTTTGCCACCGTCAGGGCTGTGGATCAGGGTAGCGCCACCCCCCACCACCCACAGGTCGTGGTCGTTCTGGTAGGCGGCATTGAGGTAGCCAAAGCTGAGGGCCCGCCCTGGACGCAGCGGCGACGACCACTGGCCGGAGGTGAAGTCATCGGTAAAGGCGATCTCCGCCCCTTGGTTCAATTTCCAAGCGCTGCCGTGGGGGCCAAAGCCCATGTTTTGAATGCGGCGGGAGCTTTCCCGCGGGTAGGGCTTCCAGGTGCGACTTTCAGGAGTGTACAGAAAGTAGAAGCTGCCCCGCGACGACACCGCCAGATATTCGCCTTCAGGGCCGCGGGCAATGTTTTTGATGGCCCCAATCGGCTCATCCACTTGGGCATGCCAGGTCTGACCGCCATCTTCGGTGCGGTAGATGGCCCCCACATTGGTCACCATTTCGGCGGCGCCAGGGCCCAGAGCCTGGATCAAGAGCGGCTCCCCTGGCAGTTGGTTGTTGAGGCGGATGGAAGTCCAGTCGGATCCCTCGTTTAGGGTGTGGAGGAGGATCTTCGGCTGCCCGGCCACCCAGCCTTCTGCCCCAGCAAAGCTAATGGAGGCCAGGTAGGCTTCCGGCTCCAGACCCGGCAGCTCCCGCACCTGCCAGTGCAGACCCCCATCGCGGGATTCCAGCAGCGTCGCCTTGTCTCCCACCAACCAGCCATGGGAAGGGGTGGTGCCGGTGAAGGCAATGTCCAGCAGAATGTTCTGGGTGGGCACTTCCACCTGCTCCCAGGGCACCACCCGCATGTTTGGCATCCGCGCCGCCATTAGCAGCACCGAGACAGCAATCAGCAGCACCAGCCTCAGGGGTTTGAACATCTTGACCCTCACTCGACGAAATAAAAACTCATCAAAAATAAAAATCCCAGCGCCAATCCCAAAAAGATCAGCAGGTTCTTTTGGGCAGGGGTCATCACATTCACCCCCAGGCCATAGCGCAGGTTCTCTTGAAAACCGGAAGGCTTGCCCTTGGCGCCCACTGCTTGGAACGAGCGCTTACCGGCTCGGCACACCGGACATTTCCAATCGGCTGGCAATTCCTCAAACGGTACGCCCGCCGGGATCCGATTGAGCTGATCCCCCTTGGCCGGTTCGTAAACATAGCCACAAGAACGACATTCGTAGCGCTGCATCCGCAGGGGATCGCTGAGCTGCGCATCGGTTTCATCTTCCGGCAACTCAATGAGCCTCGGTGTCTTGGGAGAACGGGGTTGAACACCGGGATCCGGTTGCGAGCCATTCATGGTCAGGGATCCATCTGCATCGTCGATCCTATTATGAGAGGAATTGTTACAAAAATCTACTCAGACCCTTTCTTGTTGCTCAGGGGGATCCCGCGCCAGCTCAGAGTGATGGGCAGATTCCGCTGCTCTTGGAGAGGCTGATCTGGTGGACATAGGGATCCACCTGGGGGATCCTATGTTATGTTTTGGCTATCTTGCCCTCAGTGTTGTGCAAGCGGGTGCCTTTCATGACCACGCCCCCTCGCCGACCGGCCCTCAATCACGTGCTCATCGTCAAGGATCGTCATGGGCCAAAAGCCTACTGGTTGACGGCTGAGCTTTATTCGTTGGGCCGGGATCCACGCAACAGCATTCGCATCGACTCCCAGTACGCCTCTCGCTACCACGCCATTTTGGTCAAAACAGAATCCCCCTCTTCTCCCGATGGGTTCACTTACCAAATCATCGACGGAGACATTCAGGGCACCCCCAGCACCAACGGCCTTTACGTGGGCGGGCAACGGGTGGAATTTCGGGATCTGGAGGACGGGGACGAAATTCAGTTTGGCAACGATGCCACCGCTACCTACTCGCTGCAGAACAAAGATCTGGATGAAATTCTGGCTACCTTTGAAAACACCCAGATCGTTGGGCTGTAGGAAGCTGCCTTCCCTGTTGGGTCTTGGCCTGTCCCGTCTGCATGCTGGTTGAAGGGTTAACCGGCGCTTGGAGAGGGGATCCCGTCGCCGTATTTTCGGGATCGCTTGCTGGTAAACTGTGTCATACAAAAAAACAAAGCTGGGATCCCTGCTGTTTTATTGGGCTTTCTGCTTGCGGGATCCCTTCCTTCTGTTGTCTCTAAGGGAGGATCCATCTTGCGCCCCATCCTCATTGCCGGCAACTGGAAAATGCACAAGACTCAGGCTGAGGCTCGCGAGTTTCTGCGAGAGTTGGGCCTGGCTTTACGGTCATCGCCGTCAGGGTCAGCATCCCAGCGGCAGATCATCCTATGTGTGCCCTTTACAGACCTGGCGGTGGTGGCAGAGCAAAGCCGCGGATCCGACATAGCCGTGGGAGCACAAAACCTACATTGGGAGGATCAGGGGGCCTTTACCGGGGAAATTTCCGGCCCCATGCTGGCGGAATTGGGGGTGCGCTACGTCATCGTCGGCCACAGCGAACGGCGGCAGTACTTCGGCGAGACGGACGAAACCGTTAATTGGCGTTTGGCAGCTGCCCAGCGGCACGGGCTCACCCCCATCCTTTGTGTGGGAGAAAGCCAGCAGCAGCGGGAGCAAGGCTTGACCGAGTCTTGGATTGTGGGGCAATTGGATCGCGCCTTGCCGGGGATCGATCTGGAGAACTTGGTGATTGCCTATGAGCCCATTTGGGCCATCGGCACCGGCCAGACTTGTGCAGCTCAAGAGGCCAACCGGGTCATCGGCTTGATCCGGCAACACTTGGGCAATGCCCAACTGCCCATTTTGTATGGCGGCTCGGTGAAGGCCGGCAACATCGATGAGCTGATGGCCCAGCCTGAGATCGACGGCGTGTTGGTGGGAGGGGCCAGCCTAGACCCCCAAGAGTTTGCCCGCATCGTCAATTTTCAGGCTCTAGCCCCCGCCTAGGCCGCTAGCGGGATTGTCCCCACAACAGGGCCACCGGGAAGGATTTTAAGACAACGCCCACCGGCAAGGTTTCGCCGGCAGGGATCCTTTCCTGGGTTAGCCCGTTCACCCAGTCCAGCCGCTTCCAACGCGGCAGATGAATTTCGGTATCTGCCCAAACGGATTCTCCCAGAGGATCTTGGGTTTCGTCGATCAACTTTGTTAAAAAACGCGGCACTACCGTGAGCAATACCTGCTTACTGTGCTGACGGGCAAAAGCCACAACATGGTCAGCATGGGATCCGCTGATTTGCAGAGGAATGTAGCTGCCCTCGAGAAACAATTGGGGCTGTTCCTGGCGGGCCTTGAGCACATGATGAATCAGAAACAGCTTAATGCGTCCGTCGCTGCGGTGTAGTAGCAAATCCGCAATGAGTTGGAGAGGATCCTGTTTAACCCGCCGCTGAATTTCTTCCAAATAGGCGAGGCGACGGGAAAAATCCACAGGCCGACGATTGTCGGGATCCACCATGCTCAAATCCCACAGTTCCGTGCCTTGGTAAATATCCGGGATCCCAGGGCTGGTGAGCTTGATCAGCGTCTGTGAGAGAGAATTAAAAATGCCAAAGTGAGCAACTTTCCGTTGGAAAGGCAAAAAGGACTCCAAAAAGGGGTTAGGACCTTGAAGGATCCGTTCGATAAAGGCGGTAGTGGCTTCTTCGTATTCGGTATCGGGGCGAAGCCAAGCGGTGTGGACCTTAGCTTCCCGCACTGCTTTGATGGCATAGTCTTTGACCCGCTGTACGAACTGGGGCACCTCTTCCGGTTGGAAGGGATAAGAGCCGAGCAATGTCTGGTAGAGCAAATACTCGTCATTGCGATCCGGCAGTTCTGAGCGCTTGGCTTGTTTGCTGCGGACTTTGTAGCCGAGGTTCAGTTCATGCCAAAGGTTGATGTGCTTTTCCCACTCGGCGGGGATTTCAGAAAGCACATTCAGCCGGGCCCGCACATCTTCGCCACGCTTGGTGTCGTGGGTGGCAGAAGCATTCATGGACAGAGGCCACCGAGCTGCCCGCTCTTGATTAAAGCGGTGAAACTCTTGCACCGAAAGGCCAAAGCGACAGGGATCCCCACCGACTTCATTGAGAGATAAAAGGCGGTTGTACACATAAAAAGCAGTATCTTCTACCCCTTTGGCCATGAGAGGGCCGGCCAACTGCTGCAAGCGCATGGCAAAATGGATCTGCTCATTTTTCTCCTGGTCTGATAAATTGTCCAGAGACTCCAGGCAGAGAAAGCGCTGAATAAAATTCAGCTCATTCACCAAAACGGGCAGGTTCTCCTTGGCCTTCTCCACAGCTTGACGAACCACCTGTTGACCTTCTGGACTGAGGATCCCTTCGTGGATATAGACGCGGTAGACCGGAAAGCACACCAAAACTTCTACCAAAGCTCGACGTAAGCTGTAGAGGGTAAAGTCATTGGCATAGCGATGATGGCTGGTGATCTGCTTGAGCAAAAAAGCAAGATTATCCATATCCCCTGACAGGTTGCGCTCGATGATCAGGCGTTTTTTATCTTCGATAACCTGCTCTGGGGAATGCCGTAGATTTGTGAAATTTTGATAGAGAGAGTCAAAAGCCTCTGCATTTTCTTCTTGACAAAAGATGCCGTTGAGCTTAGCTAAAAAATCATAGCCCGTTGTGCCTTGAACCGGCCAGCTTTGGGGCAGACTTTCATTGGCCTCTAGTATTTTCTCTACCACGATGTAGAGATTTGGGCAGCGTTCCCGCAGGCGATGGAGATACTCTTCGGGATTGAACAACCCATCGATATGATCGATGCGCAAACCACTAAAACGCCCCTGTTCTGCAAGCTTAAAGATAAGCTGATGGGTTTTGCGAAACACCTCGCGATCTTCCACCCGCAGTGAGATCAGCTCGTTAATGGTAAAGAAACGACGATAATTGATCTCCTCAGCACCCACCTTCCAGAAGGAAAGGCGAAAATTTTGCCGCGCCAGAAGACTATCCAGCAGGTCAAAGCTCGACGGATCCCCTGGCTTGCCGTTAAAGATGTCAATGTTCTCGTCAAAAAAGCTCTGGATAGGTTGGCTAGAAGTGTAGAGTTCCCACAACGAATGCTTGGCAAAGCTAATTTGATCGGTGCGCTCTAGGAGATCTTCCTTGCTGGGAATGAATTTCAGGCTGAAGAGGATCCCGAGTAACTTGACGTAGTCGGGATGGCTGCGTCCCAATTTTCGCCGCAGCTTGCTCAGGTTGTAGGTAAAAACATCGGCATAGGTGTCAATATTGAGGGGGAACCTCAAGTTGTAGTAGTTAATACTTAGGCCATCGGCATCATAACGAAGCTGGATTTGACCCGACTCCAAACATTTGTCGTAGAAATCTCCCAAGAAAGGGGCTAAGATTCTGCCTTTGATCCCCAGGTAAGAGTGATTCCAATTCACATCAAAGTAGTCAACAAAATCTGAGTTGGGGCCACTCTCCAGAACGTCCATAAGCATCTGGTTTTGGCCATCGTAGGCCATGTGATTGGGCACAATGTCCTGGATCCAGCCTATTCCCTGCTGATTGAGGGCTTCCCACAAGAGCTCAAACTTTTCGCTTCCCCCCAGTTCCTGGTTAATCTGCCTGGGATCCACCACGTCGTAGCCGTGGGTGCTGCCTTTGCGGGCCTGAAAGATAGGAGAGGCATACAAGTCACTGATGCCCAGCAACTTCAGGTAGGGAACAATCTGTCGTGCTGCGTCGAAGTCAAACCCAGCATGAAACTGAATGCGATAGGTGGAAGTCGGGATCCGCATGATGACCTTAGAACAATGACAAAGAAGCCGAGCTTGCCAACGGCATAGGGTCAAGAGAACAGATGTATCTAGGGTAGCGGCTAAGATCAAGAGAACAGATGTATCTAGGGTAGCGGCTAAGATCAAGGAGTCCTGCAGGGGAGAGGCGAGGTTAGTGAACTTGTCAAGGCCACAGAGGAGCGCTTCACCCCCGGTAAGGGGGCCGGCAAGGATGGCGAGGTGGGCAGGGATCCTGCTCGTGGGTGGGCTGATGGGGAGTTGGCGGAGCGAGGCAACCTGGGCAGAAAGCGAGTTTCGGGTGGGGAGTGAGCTGGTTTTGACCCTGCGCACCCCCGATGCCCCCGCTCGCCTCCGTCTGCTGAAGCAACGGTTGGAAGAGATTTTGCTACAGGCCAGCAGCCCTCAGGTGCAGGTCAGTCTGGATATCCCCAGTCCCAATCCCTCGACGACCGGCAGCGGGGATCCCCCAGCTCAAGCCGCTCGGATTCTTTTGAACCAGCAACTGCTGTTGGAGGTAACTCCAGCCGATGCAGAGGCTCATGCTGCTCCCCAACCGGCAGATCTGGCAAGGATCTGGGCGGATCGCCTGCAAACGGTGTTCAACCAGGAATCCAGTCGGCAGCAACTGTTTTTGGGATTGGGGCTGCCCCCGCACTTGACCTGGCAAGGGCGACTCTATCGCCGCGCTGAGCGTGCTGCCGCCGATACTGGGCGCTTTGTTACCGATGGCACTCGCATTCAAGATCATGTGGTCTATTGGGAGATCCCCTCTGGAGAAAACCCGTTTGATTTTACTGACAAGCCGACCCTGCCGGATCCGCCGCCGGAGCGGCTATTTTTGTTGAATCGCCACCGCCAGTTTGTGCCCTACGAGTTGTAACCGAAGTCCTTTCTCCCTCTGTTGTCTATTGTCTATGTCGTCCATTCAACGAGAACCTCGCATTCTGTTGGGCCTGCGGGCCGACCAATTTCGTCATCCCGTGGATCTGCAAGCCACCCGCTCTCTGCAGCAAGTGCCGGGGCTGGGCCTGCTGATTCAAAATTGGCTTGGCTCAACGGCAGGACAGATATTTTATCTGGACAACATTGCTTCTAGTATCCAAATTAACGAGCATCAGTTGCCGGAAATTCATCAGCTTTTGGTGCAGGCCTGTCGCATCTTGGATCTGGAGGTGCCCCAGCTCTACGTGCGGCAGAACCCCACGCCCAATGCTTACACCTTTGCCATGCAGGGGAAAAAGCCCTTCATTGTCTTGCACAGCTCTCTGCTGGATCTGTTGGAGCCGCCGGAAATTCAGGCCGTGATCGCTCATGAGTTGGGCCACTTGAAGTGCAATCACGGGGTCTACTTGACGATGGCCAACATTCTCATGCTCTCCACCAGCTTGCTCCCCTTCGGGGGGTTGTTTTATCAGGCGTTGCAGGATCAACTGATGCACTGGCTGCGGTGTGCCGAGTTTACCTGTGACCGGGCGGCGCTGTTGGTAGCCCAAGATGCCAAGACGGTGATCTCGGTGTTGATGAAATTGTGTGGGGGATCCCCGCAATTGGCCCCCAAGCTGAACGTGGACGCCTTTTTGGAGCAGGCCCGCACTTATGATGAGCTGGACGGGGATCTGTGGCAGATGGAGCTGAAGCAGATGCAAACGGTGGGGCGCACCCATCCGCTGCCGGTGCTGCGGGCCAGAGAAATCGAGCGTTGGTTCCGCAGCAACACCTATCAGCAGATCCTGGAGCTCCAGGGATTGGGCTCCGCACCGCGGACGTCAACGGCTGCTTCGTAAACTACCCGACTCCGACCGCTAAAGCAGTACAGAGCGGGCTTTTAGTAGCCCTGCAGTTGGCAAGCCAACCACGAG
>NZ_JANSIM010000249.1:0-3082 GCF_047502655.1 Synechococcus sp. R5-12
TTTCAGTATAGTTGAGCTTATTATTGACTAGAGTCATGCTCTCAAGCTAACAACCACGTTCTTGGGTGTGGTCACCGGGAGCAGCTCTGCACAGCGCAGCCAACCGAAGATAGGTACCTTGATGCGGTTGCCAGAAGTGCGAATACTCCCTTCCAGGTAAAAGCTGTCTCGCACTCCCTTGCGTTTGAAGCGGGGAAACTTCCCCAGCCCACCCCGCCAGCGCTTAAGGGCTTGCTCCAAGTTGCGTAATGCCTGCTGAGGGGCGCATTTGGAGACCTGGTAGTACCAGGGATGCGCTTGCTTCACTTCAGCTACCAGGCGCTTGTGCAGGTCAATGGCGGTGGGAAGTTTTTGCTGGTTCTCCAGGGCTTGCCGACAGACTTCTAAGCCCCAGTTATAGGCGTGGCGGGCTACCCCAGCGTGTTGGGCGGCTAGAGTTGTTTGCTTGCGGTTAAGAATGAGTTGCGTCCGAAAACCCAGTAACATGCCCGCCACACCGCAAAGCGTCCATGAGTTCCGTGAAGCTTTCGGCTTGGCGCTCACAAGCCCCCTTTAGCTTTAGGTAACTCATGTTGACTACTGTAAGCTTTTCGGCCTGCTGTTGTCAGCCTCTGGTTTTGTCTGCTGGTTTTGCTGGGGTTGGGGGGGTGGGGACGGCCAGCAGGGATCCCCTGCCACGGGTTGGATGTGCAACTCCAGGTAGCCGGTGGCCGGATCCGGTTGACGGGAGAAGCGATACTCCGGGCTGTCGGCGAGGACAATTTCGGCGGTGGTGTAGATGAGGCAGCCGGGGCGCAGGTGTCCCCCCCAGGTTTGGCCTCGGGCATCGGCAACGGTGAGATGGAGATGGACTCCGTCAGGGCACAGGGATCCACTCAGGGCCAGGATCTCCAGGCGTTCCGACAGCAGGTGATCCCCCGTTTGGTCGGCCAGGCGCAGGGTGGCTTGGCTAAGGCTGCCGACGGCGCTGAGGACAAACCCCGCTTGCAAGGGCTGCTGCCGGGCCAATCGCTCCAGTTCCTGCTTGAGATCTTGGCCGGGGAAGAGGCGCAAGGGATAAATCTTGAGGGATCCCGGCGGCATGGGCTGGAGCTCTTGGCGGCGGGAAGAGCGGATCCCGGGTCGCCAACCGGGCTTGACCACCGGGCGGGAGCGAGCGATCACCAAGCAGTCATCCGGCAGGGGGTAGCGGGCAGGGATGGTGGAGCCGGCGGCAATGGTGACATTGGATCCCACCTGCAAAGGAGCCACCAACACCGAGTTGGCGCCTGTTTTGCTGCGATCCCCAATTTCGGTGAAGTGCTTTTGCTGGCCGTCGTAGTTGGCGATGATGGTGCCCGCGCCGATGTTGACCTGGGATCCCAGCTTGGCATCGCCCAGGTAGGCCAAGTGGGCGGCGTTGCTGTGGGATCCAATCTGGGTATTTTTGGTTTCCACAAAGTTGCCGATGCGGCAGTGATCCCCGATCTGGCTGTGGGGGCGCACGTGGGCGTAGGGGCCTATCCAAACCTGGTTGCCGATGCGGCTGTGGCTGACCACCGAGTAGAGAATGTGACACCCAGATCCAATCTCGCTGGACTCGATCCAACTGCCCGGCCCCAGGCGGGTTCCCGGCCCAATGCGGCACACCCCTCGCAGATGGGTTTGGGGCTCGATCACCACATCGGGGGCCAATTCCACCGTTTCCTCGAGGCTGCTGCTGTCGGGATCCACAAAGGTGACCCCGGCTTCCATCCAGGCTTCCTTGAGGCGATCCTGCAAAATCTGGTACGCCTGGGCCAGTTGGCGGCGGTCGTTGACGCCCACAATTTCTTGCGGATCGGCAACATCCAGAGCGATGGCTTTGCCCACCCGCTTGACGGCATCTGTTAGGTAGTACTCCTGCTGCGCGTTGTTGCGATTGAGATGGGGCAAAACCTGAGCCAGAGCCGGCCAGTGAAAACAATACACCCCACTGTTGATGCGGCGATTTTGCCGTTGGGCTGGGGTGCAGTCTCGCTCTTCCACCAGTTCCAGCACTCGCTGTTGGGCATCGCAAAATACCCGCCCATAGCCATAGGGATCCGCCACCTGAGCCGAGAGCAAGGTTACCTCTGGGTTCACCTGGCGGTGGCGCTCCACCAAAGCTTGCAGGGTTTCTGCCCGCAGCAGGGGCACATCCCCGTTGATCACCAGCAGATCCCCCTGAAAACCGCCCAGGACGGGCAACAGTTGCTGAACGGCGTGTCCGGTGCCCAATTGCTGGGCCTGCTCCACAAATTCAACCGGGTACTCCCGCAGGGCTTGGCGCACCTGCTCCTGTTCATAACCCACAATCACCAGACAGCGGTGGGGTTTCAAGGTTAGCACCGTGCGCAGCAGCCGCTCGATCAAAGACAGGGATCCCAGTTTGTGCAGCACCTTGGGCAGCCGTGATCGCATCCGGGTGCCCTTGCCCGCTGCCAAGATCGCTACCGATAGCTCCCGCTCTGCCATGTTCCTTCCCCGAACTGCCCCCATCAAGTATAGGCGGCGGGATGCTGCTCAAAAATCTTCTGAGGTTGGATCCAAGTTCCTGAGCCCTGTGCGGCCAAAACTGAGCTAGCTTAATGGCACATCTAGCTGGTGCAGTCTATGGCCGAGAGCAGGGATCCTGATACGCCCCCACAGGATCGTCGGCGGTTAATCCGAGAGGTGGCCGGTTGGCTGGCGATGCTGGGGGTGCTGATCCCAGGGTTGCAGCGCTTCTATATGGGGCACCAACGCTGGGGCTGGGGCTACTTGGTGGCGGGGCTGATGGTGTTCGTTCCCTCCATCCCGCTGCAGATTCTCAGCTACGGGGTACGCGCCCTTTGTTTGCTGGAAGGGCTGTGGATCCTGACCATGAGCAATGCCGATTTCGATTTTCGATTCAATCGAGGGTTGATCGAGCTGGAGTGGACCAGTGTGGAAGGGCGAGAAGCCCGGGATCCCGAACAGCAGTTGGAAAGCCTGTTGAAACAGGGCTTGATCACCCGCGCTGAATATGAGGAGCGCCGCCGGCAAATCCGCAAGATTTCGTAAACTACCCGACCCTGACTACTTCGCAGTACAGGGCGGGCTT
>NZ_JANSIM010000035.1:0-7009 GCF_047502655.1 Synechococcus sp. R5-12
TCCGTCCCGCTTACGCGAAAGGACTCCGTCCCGCTTACGCGATCGGGAGCGGTGGTGGTGCTGGAGGGAGCCGAAACCTTGGCGGAAAGCGCTGCCAATGCTTTGTTGAAAACCCTGGAGGAGCCAGGCCCAGCCCATATTATACTCATCGCCCCCCAGGCGGCCTCGCTGTTGCCGACGCTGTTGTCCCGCTGCCAGATGGTGCCTTTTCGCCGCCTCAGCCCAGAAGAGGTCGACCGGGTGCTGAGTGGGTTGGGTTGCCCAGATCTGGCAGGGATCCCTCGATCCGAGCTGATTGCCTTGGCCCAGGGCAGCCCCGGCTTGGCCTTGCTGGCCCACCAGCACCTGCAGCAGATCCCGCCGTCGCTCCTTGAGGAACTCAAACGTTGGCCCTGGCACTCTTCTCTCCAGCAGGCATTGGAATTGGGCAGAGCGGTGGCCAGTTTGGAGCTGCCGGCACAACTGTGGCTGATCGATTATTTGCAGCAGCATTTTTGGGCGCAGGGATCCCGTCAGCCGTTTGCGCCAGGGGTGCAGAGCGCCATCCGGCAGTTGGAACGCATTCGCCAACACCTGTTGCAACTGGTGCAGCCCCGTCTCTGTTGGGAGGTCAACCTTGCCAGCATTAGCCCGGGTGGGTGATGTGGTAGCTGCCGTCGGCTTGTACCCAGGCGATCTCCGGGATCCGACATTGGCGGGCATAGGCTTCGATCTCTTCAGGGGCCCGATCCAGCAATTCCAGCTCCACCGCCTCCAATTCTCGCCAGCGGGCGGCCAAGGCCAGCGCCGCCGGGATCCCTGCCGGCACCAGGGGCACCACCAACCGTTTGCAGCCCATCTCCTCGGTTTGGGGATCGGGGGGCAAGAGCCGCAGCAGCGTATCCGGCAGAAGGGTAAAGCCGATCCCCGGCTGTTCGACCTGCTGAGGGCTGTAGAGGGCGTACAGCCGGTCGTAGCGTCCCCCCAGAGCAATGATCTCCCCGCCTGCCACTGCCTGAAAAACGATGCCGGTGTAGTAGGCCAGGGTTTGCAACAAGCTCAGATCCAGCACCACCCGCACCCCATGTTCCTCCAGCACCTGGCAGAGCTGCCGCAGATCCCGCAGCCGCTCAGGCGGCACAGGCAACTGAGCCAGGTCAGAAAGAACTGAGCCGGGCTGTCCCCGCAGCCCCAGAATCTGCAAGCCAATTTGGCGGGCGGCTTCCGGCAGAGGGGCCGATTCCAGGTAAACGTAGTCGAGCTGGGCAATGGCACGGCGCACTGCCGCTTGAGCCGTGGGGGCAACGGCGCTGAGCAAACTCTCGGTGAGGCTGACATCTCCCAGCAGCAGCGTCCAGGCGGCCTCCGTCCCGTTTACACAAGAAGAGATGCCGATCGAGCGAATGCAATCGGCCAGCAGCAGCAGAATCTCGGCATCTGCCAGCCATCCCCCTGCCCCGATCAGCTCCACTCCGGACTGAAAAAACTCCTGGCTACTGTAGGATCCCTCCTCCCGCCGGCTGTTGCGAAAAACGCTGCCGTGGTAGTAGAGCCGCAACGGCAAAGGCCCACCGGCTAGACGGGTGGCTGCCGCCCGCACAATGGAAGCAGTGAACTCGGGGCGCAGCCCCAGCATCGTCCCTTCGCCATCCCGCAGTTGCAGCACCGACTCAGCGCGGATGGATCCCCCCGCCAGCAGCGTTTCCAGCCGCTCTAGGGTGGGAGTGATGATGCGCTGGTAGCCATGGCGCCGGAAAACCCGGGTCAGCTGAGCCTCCAGCTTCTCCCGCCGTTGTACTTCCCGCGGCAGGAGATCCCGGGCACCGCTGGGGGGGCGCAGACTGCTGGAGACGGTGGAACTGGCCTCAGGGCGGGGATCCCAAAAGTGCTCCGCACCGCTACCGCGAGAGTGCTCCGCACCGCTACCGCGACCGTACACAGGGCTGCTCCAGCAGAGGATCCTGCTGCATCATACCGGATGTTGGAGGTCAGCTGGGATCCCGGGGAAACTCAGGCCACTCCCAGATGGGATCCGTGGAGCGCACTCGGTGCATTCCTGCTTCCGCAAAGCGGGCGAAAGCGGCCTCCGCCTGTTCGCTGAAATCCACAACGCCGGGGATCACCACCGCCGAGGTGCAGTCCTCCAGAAGATAAACTTTCTTGGCCAAGCTGGGATCCGTGGCTTGGATTTCCTGCAGCAGGTCACTCACCGTCCAGGCCACGCAATGGCTTTTGGCTTGGCCAGCCACGATCAGGGCGTCAAACTGCAGCAGGTGGTGGATGAGGAGCTCATTTTTCTCGTCGATGGGATCCCCTTCCGGCCCAGTCAAAACCTCCGGGCTAAGCACGGAATAATTTTCCGTCAAGGGATTGGCTCCCTTGAGCTGCAGGCTGGGCTGGCTGCAGCGGGCCATGCTGTGAAAGAAAATCGCCTCCTCCACCGCTGGCACCAGGGCATGGCCAATCCCCCCCAGCATGGAGTGGTAGGGCCAGACGATGAGGGGATATTTTCCCCCCTGCTCCAACTGCTCGGCGTAGTGCAGAGCGTAGACCTGCAACCGCGTCAGATCCCCCTGGGTGAGGTTGGCAGCCATGGCGGGGTTAACCCGCCAGCGTCCGCAGCGGATATCGGCTGCCGAAATGGCCGTGGCCGGCTCAGGATGGGCTCCCTGCGCGTCCACCCAAAAGACGGGGTGGAAGATCTGCATGGCCGTGTGGGTGTCGAGAGTGGCAATGATCTGGGTGAGGCAGGCCAAATTGCGGTAGATGAACTGACAAAGCCGTCGATTGTCTTCCACCGCTCCCAATCCGCCGGAACCGGCCACAAACAACTCAAAGCCGGGAATGCAAAAGGTGTTCTGCACATCAATGAGCAGCAAGCCCACCCGCACCCGATCCGCCTCTGCCGGCGGGATCCCTTGCTCCTTGGCCCAGAGCTCGGCTTCTGCTGCCCGCTGTTGGTAGGGCACGCGCCAAATCTCTCCCACCCGCTCCGGATCAAAGTGGGGGGGAAGGCCCGCTGGAGCCGCAACCGTTAGCTCCTGTAGAGTGGCATTCATGGCGTTCTCCCGGTGGGGGCTGGATTGACCAGGCTTGCACAAGCTTGATCTAAGGTTAAAGGAAGTCGGGCTGGTACTTATGGTTGGTTTCACTATAAGTTGGGGAAGAGGTTTTGTCCAGATGGCCGCCTGTGTTCTCGGCTAAGTTTGGATTTGGCGTCTTGTTGAGACCGATTTTTCGAGCTTTTCGGGGGTTGCGGTGCTTCTGGTGGATCCCGGACAGGCAGGCTTACTTATGGTAAGTTTCACTATAACCTTGGCGACAGCTCTCTGCTCGATCCCATCGCTCCCCATCGGCTTCTGCCTTGAGGTTTTTTCATGTTGAGCCCTGATTTCTCGTCGTTGCAGCCCCAAGACTATGGCTTGCTAACCGATCTGTACCAGTTCACCATGGCCGCTTGCTATGTGGGGGAAGGGCTAGAGGCTCAGCCCGCTGCCTTTGAGCTGTTCGTGCGGCGGCTGCCCACCGACTATGGCTATCTGATTGCCATGGGGCTCACCCAGGCGGTGGAATACCTGCAGCAGCTCAGCTTCGCCCCCGAGGCTTTGCGAGCACTGCGGGAAACGGGCATTTTCGCCGATGCGCCGGAGCGCTTTTGGGATCTGCTGGCCCGCTGCCGGTTTGAGGGGGATATGTGGGCGGTGCCGGAAGGAACGGCCATTTTCGCCAACCAGCCCCTGTTGCGGGTGGAAGCCCCCCTCTGGCAAGCCCAACTGGTGGAAACTTACTTGCTGTCCACCTTTAACTACCAGACCCTGATCGCCACCAAGGCGGCCCGTATGCGAGATGCAGCAGGGGATGAGGCCATTTTGTTGGAGTTCGGCACCCGGCGAGCTTTTGGTCCCCAGGCGGGGCTATGGGCAGCCCGGGCGGCTCTGGCGGCAGGGTTCAATGCCACCTCCAACGTCTTGGCAGCCCTGAAATTGGGGCGCAAGCCGGCAGGAACCATGGCCCATTCCCTGGTGATGGCCATTGCTGCTCTCTCGGGAGACGAAACCCGCGCCTTTCAATCCTTTCGGCGCTACTTTCCCCAAGCTGCGCTTCTAATCGATACCTACGATCCCATCCAAGGGGCGCGCACAGCAGCCCAGCTTTTTGCGGCCAGAAGCCCAGATCAACTGGGATCCCAGGGGGAAATCGGCGGGGTGCGCATCGACTCGGGAGATTTGGAAGATCTCTCTCGCCGGGTGAAACAAATTTTGCCTCAAGGAGCCCCGGTGTTCGTCAGTGGGGATTTGGACGAATACGAGATCGAGCGCCTGCATCGCTCCCAAGCCCCCATCAGCGGTTATGGGGTGGGCACCCGCCTGGTAACTGGAGAAGGCGTAAACGGGGTGTACAAATTGGTGGAAATCAACGGGATCCCAGTGGCCAAAGCTTCCTTTGCCAAAGCCACCCTTCCCGGTCGCAAGCAGATCTTTCGCGGCCCTGAAGGAGACTTGTTGGGCCATGCTGACGAGCCCCCGCCTCCTGGCTACGAACCGCTCTTGCGCAAAGTTATGGAAAAAGGGCTGCTGCTGGATCCCTTGCCGGATCTGGAAGCCATTGCCCGCACCAGCCGCGCTTCTGTGCTGCGCCTGCCCCAGGGAGTGCGACAACTGCGCCAGCCGGATCCCTGGCCCATGGCCCTGACTGCCGCTTTGCAACGGTTGAAAGACCACACCCTTGGCCAGGAATGTGCCTCGGCGGGCCCTGCCTGAGGAGAAGGAGTCCCGCTGCACTATAATGTTCTAGCTTCAAGGTCTCCGCTTTGAGGTTTGAGTTTTGCCATTGGACTTGAGCCTCAGGCCATTTTGATTTTTGGTGTTTTCCTAGTCTTTGCCCCCAGCTCTATGACCCAACGTGCCCTAATTACCGGCATCACCGGACAGGATGGCTCCTATCTGGCCGAGCTGTTGTTGAAGAAAAACTACGAAGTTCACGGCATCATCCGCCGCGCCAGCACCTTCAACACCGACCGCATCGACCACATCTACGTGGATGCCCACAACCCCCAGGCCAGGCTGTTTCTCCACTACGGGGATCTCACGGATGGCACCACCCTGCGCAGGATTTTGGAACAGGTGCAGCCGACGGAAGTGTACAACCTGGGGGCCCAATCCCACGTGCGGGTGAGCTTTGATGCGCCGGAATACACCGTCGATGCAGTGGCCATGGGCACGCTGCGTCTTCTAGAGGCCATCCGCGACTACCAGCAGCGCACCGGGATCCGGGTGAAGTTTTACCAGGCAGGCTCCTCGGAGATGTTCGGCCTAGTGCAAGAGATCCCGCAAAAGGAAACCACCCCCTTCTACCCGCGCAGCCCCTATGCCTGTGCCAAGGTGTACGGCTACTGGCAGACGGTCAACTACCGCGAAGCCTACAACCTCTTCGCCTGCAACGGTATCTTGTTCAACCACGAAAGCCCACGGCGAGGGGAAACCTTTGTAACCCGCAAGATCACCCGCGCCGTCAGCCGCATTGTGGCCGGCAAACAGGACAAGCTCTACCTGGGCAACCTGGATGCCAAGCGGGACTGGGGCTACGCCAAAGACTACGTCGAGGGGATGTGGATGATGCTCCAACAACCCCAGCCGGATGACTATGTGCTGGCTACCGGGGAAACCCACACTGTGCGCGAGTTTGTGGAACGGGCCTTCGCGCTGGTGGGCCTGCCGATTACCTGGAAAGGCTCCGGCCAAGCCGAACAGGGGTTGTACAAAGACCAAGTGTTGATCGAGATCGACCCCCGCTACTACCGCCCAACCGAGGTGGATCTGCTGTTGGGGGATGCTTCAAAAGCCAAGCGAGTCCTAGGATGGGAGCCCAAGGTGAGCTTCCCGCAATTGGTGGAGCTGATGGTGCTGGCCGACTTGGAAGCCATCGGCCTGGATCCGGATCCCATCTTGGGGGAACGGCGCACCCTCAACGGCTTGCTTAGCGAAGATCGCGCTTTCATCCGCACCCAGCTGGGGGTTCACTACGACTGACAAGACAGTTACAACGGTGGAGACGGGATCCCAAAAGACAGCCTTGACCCCTTGTCCAAAGCAGGAACTAAACGCTTAATATAGTAGATCGCCGATTCTTTTGGTGGTTTGTACTCTTGCTCCCCAGCTGACCATCTCTTGCTGACTTTGTTTGCTGATTTCGGAGAAATGCCCGCATGTCCCGCTACACAGGCCCCCGCCTAAAAATTATTCGTCGCTTCGGGGGACTTGATCTGCCCGGCTTGACGCGCAAGCGCCCCAAAAATACCAACCCGCCCGGTATGCATGGCGCCGAGCGCAAGAAAAAATCCGAATATGCCATTCGCTTAGAAGAAAAGCAGAAGGTGCGCTTCAACTACGGGCTGAGCGAGCGGCAGATGATCCGCTACATGCGCAAGGCACGGCGCTCCAAGGGATCCACCGGTTTGGCCTTGCTGCAAATGCTGGAAATGCGGTTGGATTGCATCGTGTTTCGTCTGGGCATGGCTCCAACCATTCCGGCAGCTCGGCAGCTCGTGAGCCACGGCCACATAGAGGTTAACGGCCAAAAGGTAACCATTCCCAGCTATGGCTGCAAAGTGGGGGATGTGATTACAGTAAGAAATAAGGAATCTTCCCGCAAGCTGGTGGCCGCCTACGCGGAGTATCCGGGGTTGTTTTTGCCGGACTACCTGGAGTTTGACAAAGAAAAGCTGCGCGGACGCATCAAGGAATTGCCCCCCCGCGAGCAAATTTGCGCCCCGGTCAACGAGCTTTTGGTGGTTGAGTTCTATTCCCGCAAGCTCTAGGGATCCCCTTTTGTGGCCATTGCAAATTGCAGGGGAATTTTGGGCAGTTTGACGTTCTCCTCACCCTTGAGGCCGGGGGATTTTTCACGGTTTGTTTTT
This sequence comes from Synechococcus sp. R5-12, assembly GCF_047502655.1. NCBI lineage: Bacteria > Bacillati > Cyanobacteriota > Cyanophyceae > Synechococcales > Synechococcaceae > Synechococcus > Synechococcus sp. R5-12. The sequence continues at coordinate 6,896 of NZ_JANSIM010000035.1, forward strand.
TGTAGCGTTTCCCCTGCTCATCGCTCCTGTTGGCGATGCGTAGCGTTAGCTAGACCGCCGGGAAGCCCTGCCCTCTGTTAGTGACTAGTGGCTAGTCACTATCCACTCACCACT
>NZ_JANSIM010000250.1:0-5587 GCF_047502655.1 Synechococcus sp. R5-12
AAAAGCCGCTGTTGAGCACCGTCGCTCGCTTCTTCAAAACTCTGGCGAGGCCTTTCCCTGTCGGGCCTACAGCTCTCCTCAAACCCCCCGAACCTCCTCCCCCCAAGCGCCCGGTGCGCCTGCGGATTACCTGCCCAGGAGAGCCCCCCCAGGTGGTTGCCCTGAAGGGATCCGACATTCTCGGTCGCAGCCAGACGGTGGCCACCATTCGCATCCCTGCCCCCGCGGTGAGCCATCTCCACGCCCACATCCGCCCCCGCCCGGATTGGCGCCTGCCCGGTCTGGGTTGGCGGATCCCGTTGCCCCCTATTCTCTACTGGCTGGGGTGGAATGCCGGTCGCTACCAGCTAGAAGATCAAGACTCGACCAACGGCGTTTTCCGCCTCAAACCCTTCGGTGGCGCCGAGCGGGTGCGCCGGGTGATCTTGCGGCATGGCCAGCAACTGAGCCTTGGCCCGCCTCGGGATCCGGAGAGCGTCTGGATTCAGGTGCTGGATCCACCCCCACCACAGGTGTATGGGGTGCGCGGCTGCCTCATCCTGATGGTGGTCTTGGGGCTGGGGGCGAGGATTTGGATCGGCCATGAGTGGAGCAAGTTCTCAGTGGAGCCACCCCTCTCCGCAGATCGCAACCCCCTGATCGTCCTGGCCGGGGATCAGCAGACGGAGCTGCGCCGCCATCAGGGGGACACCTACCGGGAGCTGCCCGACCTGGAAGCTTTTGGGCCGATTTTGCCCAAGGTGGTGGTCGCCGCTGAAGATCACCGCTTTTACTCCCACTTTGGGGTGGATCTGCTGGGCATTGCCCGCGCCTTTTGGGTGAACCTGCGCTCGGGGGAGGTGCAGCAGGGGGGCAGCTCCATCAGCCAACAACTGGCCCGCACCGTTCTGCGGGACTACACCGGCTCAGGCAATACCTTTGGGCGCAAGCTGCGGGAGGCCGTCGCTGCCCTGAAGCTGGAACAGCGCTACAGCAAAGACGAAATCCTCGCTCTCTACCTCAACAATGTTTACCTGGGCAACGGCATCTACGGCTTTGAGACTGCCGCCCAGTTCTATTTCGGGATCCCAAGCCGCCAGCTCAGCCTTTCCGAAGCTGCGACCTTGGCGGCCATTTTGCCCGCGCCCAACGCCTTTAACCCCGTCGCCAACTATGATGCCGCCGTTCGGGGCCGGGATCGGGTGTTGGATCGCCTGAGCGAGCTGAAAGTCTTCCCCGAAGAGGAGATTCGGCGGGCCCGGCGCAGTCGCCTCACCCTCAACCCCAATTTGCGCTCCCAAACCATGACAGTTGCTCCCTACTTTTACAGCGCTGTCTTCCAGGAGCTGCGGCAGCTTTTGGGCCAAGACCTCTCGGCAGAGGGCAACTTCATCATCGAAACCACGGTGCATCTGCCCTACCAGCGTTTGGCAGAGCAAGTCCTGGCCCAAACGGTGCGCGAGTCGGGATCCCACTTGGGCTTCAGCCAAGGCGCTTTGGTCAGTCTCGACAGCCGCAACGGCGAAGTGCTGGCTTTGGTGGGCGGGATCGACTACAACGCCAGCCCCTTCAACCGGGCTACCCAAGCTCAAAGGCAGCCGGGCTCCACCTTCAAAGTGTTCACCTATGCGGCTGCCCTCACCCAAGGGATCCCTCTCTCCCAAGTGTTGTCGTGCGAGCCCCTCACCTGGGGCAACCTCACCTTTCGCGGCTGTCGCTCGGGATCGGCCCCTATGGATTTGGCCCGCGGCCTGATCCTCTCCGAAAACGTGATTGCCCTGCGGTTGGCCCAACAAGTCGGTCTAGAGCAAGTGGTGGCGATGGCGCGGCAAATGGGCATCCAATCGCCGTTGCAACCCTATCCTTCTATGGTGATTGGCACCATGGAGGTGAACTTGCTGGAGTTGACAGCAGCCTTCACTCCTTTTGCCAATCGTGGCCTTTGGTCAAGGCCCCACACCATCCGCCGCATCTTGGATAGCAGCGATTGCGCCAACCCCAACGACTTTCGCACCTGCCGCGAGATTTACCCTGGTCGGGAGGATCCCCGCTCTCAGCGACTTGTCCTGCCAGAAACCGTCGCCCAACAGATGACAGCCGTACTGCAAGGGGTGATCAGCTCCGGCACCGGCACTGCTGCCCGGCTCGGCATTGGAGAAGCCGGTAAAACCGGCACCACCACCGCCAACAAGGATCTGCTCTTTATCGGCTACACGCCCAACCCTCCTCTGGTGACCGGCGTTTGGTTGGGCAATGATGACTCCAGCCCAACACGAGGAAGCAGCAGCATAGCTGCTCAAACTTGGGGAAATTACACGAGGCAAGTCATTACCAATAGTTTGACGATGGTTCAATAGAGCAACTCCGAGAGCAGCCTTGGCAATTGGCAACCCCAAATCCTGACAACCCGACAGAAAACTCTCCTGCATCCCAAGTGAGAAATGCCTAATAACCAGTTTGGCCGTACCCCTCAATAAACCCACGATCTAGGTTCACCCACTTTCTCAGCGCAGATCTCGGCCAAAGGGCAACAACGACAAAATAATTAACTTCATGTGTTGTTTGGCAAAGGGGATCCCAACAATGGTGATTGCCAGAATCACAGCCCAGAAGAGATGGTTAAGCACCAACGGCCAGCCAAACAGCAATAGCCAGATGACGTTAAAGATCAGCAGCAGCGGGCTGTTGGCATCGGGATACTCCACCACTTCCTTTCCGAAGGGGGCAAGCACTGCAAACCCCAGTTTGATGCTCTGCCAGCCAAAGGGAATGCCGATGATTGTCAGGCAAAGGCTCAGTCCTCCTAAGATGTAGCCCAAACCTGTCAGCAAACCCCCGAAGATTAGCCAGATGATGTTGCCAATCAAGCTCATGATTCAGATCCTCCACCGTTGAGACCAAATTGCAGGGTACAAGAGCAGAACTAGCCTTCCTGTTCGACATCCATACTCTAACCAGCTGTTGGCCAAGACTGGGATCCCAAAATCTGCTTCTTTCCTGGGCTCTAGCGTTCTGCGTCACCGAGGGGAGCGGGCTCCATCACCGGAGGCACTGCGGCCCTATTCACCTTGCAGGGCAGAATGCGGTTCAGAAAGCGGAGGATCCCCCAAACCCAACTGACGGTGATCACCCAAAAGATCCACAACCCGCTTGCCCACGGTTGCGGCAAGTCCAAGGCCATCCCCCCAATCATTGGGCCAAGAGCAAACCCCGCCGCCCAGCAGAGGGAGTTGACCGACAGATACACCCCCCGCAAGTGATCCGGCGCCAAATCCGCCACCAAAGCAGAGGCAGAGGGGTTGTAGCTCACCAACGCCAAAGAGAGCACCGCCAGCGCCAAGACTGCCACCGCCGGGGCCGGAGCCCCCAATTCCGCCGCCAGACCGCTAAGCCAAACCAAAAGAAATCCCACCCCCCACATCAGGGCGGATCCCTGCAACCCTTGAATGCGCGTCCGGCGATTCAGCCAACGGGCCACCGGCATCTGCAGCAGAGCGATCAAGGCCCCATGCAAGGCAAACAAAATGCCGATTTGCACCTCTGGGATCCCTACCCCATTGCGGAAGTAAAGGGGCATGCTGCTGCTGAGCTGGGCCACATAGGTGGTGAACAGGATATTCGACAGGCCAAACACCAAAAGGGAGCGATCTCTAAGGGCGGTTTTCCAACCTGCCAACACCGGCTCTGCTGCCGGACAAGTCGCCCGAGTTTCCCGGATAAAAAACCAAAGCACCGCCAGAAAGATTAGAAAAGTGACACCGTCGATTACAAACAAGAGCCGATAGGCCCCCGTCAGAGCCACCAGCGTGCTGGCCATAGCCACCCCAAGGCTGAGGCCCAGGTTATCCCCCAGACGGTTGAGAGCGTAGGCTTCGTTGCGCTGCTCACGAGTGGTTAGATCTGCTACAATCGCTTCCGCAGGCGGCCAGTACAACCCCTGCCCCAAGCCTGCAGCCATATTGGCCAGGGCAAAACTCCAGAAGTCATAGGAGAGCGCAAACCCAAACGACCCCAAGGTGGAAATAGCCAGAGAGAGGATCAAAGTGGAACGGCGCCCCCAAGCTCCATCGGCCATCGAGCCGCCCAGGATGCGGCCAAACACCCCGGCAAAAGCCATAATGCCTAGCCCCAGGCCCACTTGGGTGGCGGTCAGCCCCACCTGATTCACAAAAAAGAGACTGGCATAAAACAAGGTAAAGCCGGTTCCAGTTTGGGAAAGCAGCCGACCGATAAAGATCAGCCAAACCTGAAAACTGAGCTTCGGCCACCAAGAAGGGATCCACATGTTGAGTGCAGCAGGATGTTGAGTGCAGCAGGGGAGGGCCTACCTAGCCTACGGGATCCCGATCCTTGAGGCCAGGGCAAGGAGCCTGCTCTGACAAGTAAACTGAAAATTTGTGCAGCCAGGCTTGATGTTCGTTGCCAGAAGGATCTTCACCCAGCGGGCCAGCAGACAGGGCAACCCATTTCCCCAACTCCAAATATTCGCTCAACAGCCGCGCCAACTTATAAACTCGATAATCGAGCTGCACTAAGCTACTTTTCATCTGCCCCAAAACACCCAGTCCTCTTCTGAGCCAACTTACAACCTTCAACCTTTCCCAAAACCTGCTGAGCAGGAAGCCAACCCCCATCTTGCTTGCTGCAGCCGAGGCGCAAGTTCCCTTTGCCCACAACAGAGCACCTGTAGCTCAGCCGCAAACCTGGACAAAGCTAGAAGAAGCTGTGCCTTACAGTTCTAGTACCAACAATTTTAACTAACGGGGGTGCGGGGGCAATAGGTCCCATGCTCTAGCCGCAGGGTGAGCACTGGGATACATGGATCCCCGCCATACCCCTGAGCGAAATCTGTAGTAAAGCCTACTTATGCTGGCGGTAACCTACAAGTACTGGGCTTATCCAGATGCCTCCCAACAAACCAGCTCACGGGCGGACGACGGGGATTGACCTGGTTTTGGAGCAATTCCTGACGACTTCAGAGGGCGCTTTTGGGAACGGCCCAAGGGCTTCAAAGCCCTGCAAGGCCAGCTGAGAAGGCTGCAACCCAGGGGGGCGAGAAAACAGCAGGGGTCTTGCCACTGGAAGAGAGCACCACTGCAGGTTGCCAGGATGCAGCAGGGCATTGCCAATGGTTGCCAAGAGTTTCATTTCCAGAGGGCCCATTGGCGTTGAGACCGAGGGCAGACCCTCTCTATCTTTTCTTTGTGGAAGATCTTTGTGGAAGACCTCAAGGCCAAGGGCTGGGCAAGGGGGATGTTGCCCAAGGATTGCGTCGAGGCTGCCTGGGGATAGATTCTCTGCCTTCTGGAGTGGGTTTGCTGGAAGGGTGGGGTGGACTTTGCCAAGGTTGACCCCAAAGGAAGCGGCCAAATCGGTTGCAAGTGCTGGGGGATGGTTAGCAACAGCTGGGCCGTCGGGGGGCCTCAGTGCCCTGAATGCCGGTACCGGGTGCATCGGGACTCAGCCTCAGCCTTGGGAACTGTGCTGGGTGGATTAGAGGTTGTTTTGCGAGCTGGCAGTGCCTAGGGGGGAGGCTGGGGAAGGGGAACCGCCTGTCCAGTTGTTCTGTCGGGGGTTGTAGACCCAGACAAGTGGCGTGGGGCAGGAA
>NZ_JANSIM010000251.1:0-2271 GCF_047502655.1 Synechococcus sp. R5-12
TTCCTGAACCATGTTCAGGAGAGTTCAGCGTGAATGTATCAGTGCTAAGACTGCCAAAAAACAAAGGGAGCCGCTGGCTTGCGGGTGTGCTGGGCGCGCTGATGTTGCTGGGATCCGGAATCACGGCCCAGGCTCAGTTCTTGTGGCCCGGCCATTCCCTTTTCCCCAGCTCTGGTTCCGTAGACAGTGCGGAACAGAGGGGATCCCACTTGGCTGCTTGGCTCGACGCCTACTGCCGACAGCCGCCCGAGGAGGTAGCGCGCAAGGCTCAACTGCGCCAGCAGGCTGCCCAGTCGAATGCTGCTTGGGCCGAGTACACCCAAGTTTTGGCCGAACATGGCGCTGCCTTGATTGCCTGCCGCAGCCAACGCTGGCCCCAGATCCAGGCCATTTGGGTACGTCTGCACCCTTGTGATGCCAATCCGGGCGTGTTGGATCAGGTATTCGACCAAGTAGTGAACCTGGGCTACAACCGCGTCTTTATCGAGACCTTTTACGATGGCCGCTCTATTTTGCCGGATGGCGCAGGGGGGATCTGGCCCAGCTTACAGCCCAACGCCGACTTGTTGGATCTGGCTCTGAAGGCGGCACGACGCCGCGGCTTATCTGCCTATGCCTGGGTGTTTTCCCTCAATTTCGGCTACAGCTACGGACAACGGCCCGATCGACAGGTGGCCCTGGCCCGCAACGGTCGCGGCATCACCACTGTCTTGGATCCCGCTACAGCCCTTTCGGAAGACCTGGGCAGTCCTGGCGAGGTATTTGTGGATCCCTTTCATCCCCTGGCACGGCGGGATTTTGCCGAGTTGGTCCGCCGCATTCTACAGCGACAGCCAGATGGGATCCTTTTCGACTACATTCGCTATCCGCGTGGCTCAGGGGGATCCAGCGTGGCAGCCACCGTCCGAGACTTGTGGATTCATGGAGAGGCCGCTCGGAAAGCCTACCTCGATTTGGCAGAAAATCCAGCAGGTCGGGCGCTGCTGGAGCGCTATTTGAGCCAGGGCTACATTGCAGTGGCAGATGTTCTCCATCTGGATGCCACCTATGCCGAAGAGCCCAGATGGCGTCAGCCAGGGGATCCCTGGCCCAGCCCGACCGAGAAATGGGCGCTTTCCCCAGAGTTACTGGACTGGGCTGCCCAAGACATGGCCAGCAGGAATTGGCAGGGGGATCAGCTTTCCTCTGCAAAAGATTTACCAGAGAGTCTGGAGAAACCGGCGGATTCCAGTTCTGAGGCAGCAGCACCAACTCCTGCCCCTTCCCCCACCCCCAGCGCCGCCGTTCGCCAAGAACGTTGGCAGCAGCAGCTTTGGCAGCTCAGCGTCGAGTTTGCCCGCTACGGCGTTCTCGATTATCTACAGCAGGCCGCCCAACCCGCCCAGAGGCTGGGGATCCCGGTGGGGGCTGTCTTCTTCCCAGAAGGCAACCAAGCAGTAGGAGAAGGGTTTGACGCTCGTCTGCAACCCTGGGACCGCTTTGATCCGGGTATGGAATGGCACCCAATGGCCTATGCCAAGTGCGAGGATAGCTCCTGTGTGGCGCAGCAGGTGGAGCAGGTCCTGGCTGTGGCCTCTCCCCAAACCTTTGTCTGCCCGGCCATTGCCGGTCTATGGGGACAAGCCCAGCGGCAACGCCCCAGCCTGGAAACCCAAACAGCAGAGCTGGCCCGCCGCTTTCCGCAGTTGCCCTGTGTGAGTCACTTCGCCCTCTCCTGGATCGAGCCGGAGCTGGAGCGCAGCCGTCGCACCTGTCAACTCTAACGCCCATCCCAATCTGAAAGTTAGGAATTCTGAACTTATGAGCCCTGAGCAATTTGATCTGATTAACCGCCTGTTTCAACTGACCTTTCAGATCGGGGATCGCTTGGGCTGTGAATCCTCAGATCCTGCTCAATTGTTGCTGACCAACCGGCCCAGCCTGGAATCCAGTTGCACATTCTTTCCTTCCGATTTCACCTACGAAGCCTTGGATCCCCAAGTGTGGGCCGACTACATGGCGGAAGTTCCGGCCTTAGCGCAGATGGCGAATATTTTGCAACCTTATCCTTTCACCTGTGGCATTTATCGCCAAGACGAGGTTTCGTGGTGGATTTGCGCCTTTTGGGCAGCCCAAGAGGACTTGGGAACCAACTTGCTCTTGCGCGCCCACAGAGTCGAAACTTAGGCGCTTGAGCCCTATCTCCTCTCCCTCATCGAGACGGGGATCGGCGTTACCGGAATCAAAGGGGCTGATAGCAGTCGTGGTTTTTATTACCATCTATTTCAACTG
>NZ_JANSIM010000252.1:0-15370 GCF_047502655.1 Synechococcus sp. R5-12
GCCCGCTCCGTACCGCTTTAGCGGTCGGAGTCGGGTAGTTTACATTCCCCTCTCCGATCCGGCTGATCAGCGACCCCCAAGCCGCAGTGCCGGAAGCAACCTCTAGCCCGGTTCAAACGGCTGCCCCAGAGCTGCCGGCGGCGTGGCCTTCACCGCCTGCTGGATCCAGCGCCGCAGCCGAGGTGGGATCCCGCGCAAGCCGCACTCCCACCATTCCCCAGAAGTGAGCACCAACACCAAAATCATCAACACGAAGGGGGCCACCGTAAAAACTTGGGTGGGCACGGCGCGGATGGTAGTCTGGGCAACTCCGGCAAAGGACTGCAAAATGCCGAACAGGTAGGCCCCCAGGGCTACCCGCAAGGGGTTCCAGCCACCGAAGATGACGATGGCCAAAGCAATCCAGCCATACCCTGCTGTATGTCGGTGGCTCCAGCCGGCCTTGAAATCCAGAGAAAAGGCAGCCCCCGCCAAGCCCAATAGGGATCCCCCCACAAGGGTGTAAACATAGCGCCAGAAAATGACATCGGTGCCGCGGGCAAAAGCCGCCGCCGGCTGTTCTCCCATAGCCCGCAACATCAGGCCAGGCTGAGTGCGATACAAAAAGAACCAAGTTCCCCCGATGAGCGCGTAGCTGGCGTACAGCAACAGATCCCCTTGGAACAGGAGTGGCCCCAGCAGCGGCACCTCTCTCAGGAAGGGGATGGGCAGACTGGGCACCGTTGGCCCTGGGATCCGCACGAACGGATTGCCCAAAAAGGAAGACAAATCCGCCCCCAATAGGGTCAAGACGAAACCAATGGCAATTTGGGATCCCTTCAGGGTCAGCGAGCCAAAGGCCACGATCCCAGCAAACAGCGCTCCCACCGCGGCGGCAGCCAAAAAGCCCAACGCCAGACTTCCCGTCAGCTTGGCCACGGCGAACCCAACCATGGCGGCCAGCATGATCGTCCCCTCTGCGGAGAGGTTGATCACCCCTGCCCGCTCGGTAATGGTTTCCCCCACACAGGCGAAGACCACCGGTGTGGCGGTGGCAATGGCAGTGGAGAGAATAGCAACCAGTTGGGCAGCGGTCATTATGGGCCTGTCGAGAACTCGGGTTGGGTTAACGCATTTGCAGTTGCTGCGGGAATGCGCCTGTCGATCTGGTCATCGCCTCACCCCAACACCCAGAGCATGAAAGCCACCCCTAGGGTGACGGCACCAAACAGAGCATAGCTGATCCGGCGCAGCGGCCTCAGTTGCAGGGCATGCAGATCCTTAAGCCAGCCCAGCCCCAAGGATTCGACAAAGCGATCCAGCACCGCCTGCATAGGGTAGGCGTAAACCGATCCTTGCTCCTTAAAGTTCACCAGCACAACCAGCAGTGTAGCGTAGCCCCAGAGGAGGCCCCAGAGCACAGCGCTCAACCCGATTAAAATTGGCTCAAACATCGACTTTCCCTTGCCTTCTATAGGCATGTCCACTGCTTGCGTGAGCGGGAGACGGAGTTCTTTGAGCCTGGGGGACTTGGATCTCATTATTCCGGTTGTTTTCCCGTTGAGGCTGCCCTCCCTCAGACAAGAGCGTAGAAGGGATCCCAGCTTGCTTGCAGAGATCACGCCGGTTCTCTTCTGCCCGTCCAGGCCAGAAGATGACAAACTGGAAGTACCCGCTCGGAGTTATCTCGTCAAATCCCCATGAGTTCTCGCTACCTGCTGCCCCCCGCTGAACCCAAGTCTGTCGGTACTGCCTATATCCTCTGGGCGTTGGGCATCTTCGGGATCTGTGGCGTCCATCGCTTCTACCTGGGCAAGACTGGAACAGGCATCCTCTGGCTGTTCACCTTTGGCCTGCTGGGCTTTGGCCAGTTAATTGACCTGTTTTTGATCCCAGGCATGGTGGAGAACTACAACTTCAAGCTGGCCGTCCTGCAGGGATCCCGACCCTCCCCATCCCCAGCTTCCTCAAAAACCACCTCAGCACCTCCTCAGCCCCTCAAAGGTCAAGCTCTGATGCGGGAGATTCTGCGGCTGGCCCAACAGCGGCAAGGGATCCTCACCCTTTCGGAAATCGCTATCGACTTACCTGCCGACTTTGACGAAATTGAAAAAGCGTTGCAAGAGCTGAGCCGGCGGAGCATGGCTTTCCCCGAAAACAACCCGGTCACTGGAGCGGTAGAATACCACTTCCCTCACCTGCTGCACCGCTCCCCCAACCAACGTTCGCTCTAGATGCCCTCCTGCAGACCTCTACTGAGATCCCAGGATCCCTCGGCGCTTGGCTGCCCGAACCGCCCGGCGAAAGGCCAGCAGACCCAGGCCGAAGTAGAAAATGCCGCTGGCTAGAGCCATGATCAGCCGCACGGGATCCAGCCCTACCTCGCGCACCATTACGTCGCGTAACAGCCCAGCCCCCGCCGTCATGGGCAGACTTTGCCCTAGCCACCTCAGGGATCCCGGCCATTCTTCCGTGGGAGCAGCCAACAGGAAAAGCAGGCCGAATTGGCTGATAATTAAAAGCTGCTGAATTCGCTTCCAAATTAGAGCAGCGGATCCCAGCAAAAACGAAAAACCGTAGGCCCCCAGCACCACGCTCACCAGAGGCAACACCAGAGCAGGGGGAAACCGCAACCGGCTGCCCGTCAGCAATAAGATGACGCCCAGAATGACGACGACAATGGAAAAGCGCAACACCAAGCTGGCACAAGCCCGCGCCAAGAAGAGAGTGGCTGCCGAAAATGGCGAGAGCAACACCTGCTCCAAGGTGCCTGTCTGGGCTTCCACCTGCAGGTTGAGGGCGATGTCGTTCACCACAAAAATGACCAGCGTCCAGAGCACATAGCCGATCACCACCGCGTCCAGCCGTTTGCCAAATTGGGAGGCAGGCCCTGCCACATATTGGGCGCCGGCAAAGAGGGCATAGAAGAAGAACGTGGTGATCAGGATCCCGCCCAGGGCCTCCGCCGGATAGCGAATGTACTGGATCCAGGCCCGCTTCAGTTCAGCCCAAAACAGGTGTATCACCGGCATCATCCTTGCCCCTCTCCCCTTTTCAACAACTCGAGGAAAATATGGGTGAGATCGGCTTCCTCTCGTTTGAGGCTGAGCAAGGGCAAAGGCTTCAAGATCTCCAGCACCTGATAGAGCATCTCTGGCGGGCCGCTGAACCGCACCCGATGGGATCCGAGAATCTCCACCCCTTGGCGGGCCAGTTGTTCAAACCTCCAGGGATCCAGCCCCTGTTCCAGCTCGATCCGATAAGTGCTGACGGCGCCGGCAAAGTTCCGGATGAACTCGCGCGTGGGGGCTTGGGCGATGATCACCCCTTGTCGAATAACGGCTACCTGATCCGAGAGCGCTTCCGCAATATCCAGTTGATGGGTGGTGAGCAAGATGGCTCGACCCGAAGCGGCAATTTGGCGGATGAGGGATTTCACCGCTTGGGCGGCTTCCACGTCCAGCCCTAGGGTGGGCTCATCCAGCAACAACAGGGCCGGCTGGTGCAGGAGGGCAACGGCAATGGCCACCTTCTGCTGCATACCCCGCGAAAGGGTTTGCACGGCAACATCCCGCTTTTCCCACAGGGCAAAGGTCTCCAGGAGCTCTAGCCCCCGTTGCCGGGCGGTTCTGGGGGGTAGCCCTCGCAGCACGCCAAAGTACTCCAAGTTCTGGAGGGGGGTCAGCCGCCAGTAGAGGTTGCGGTTGCCTTCCAGCACCGCCCCTACTTGGGCCAATGTGCCAGGATCCCTGTGGGGATCCCGTCCGAGAACGCACACTGTGCCCGCGTCGGGTTGGATCAGGCCGGCAATCATCTTAATGGTGGTGGTCTTGCCGGCCCCGTTGGGCCCCAAAAAAGCCAGGATCTCCCCTGCTGCCAGCGTCAGGGAGACATCCACCACCGCCCGCACCTCCCTGCCTCCTTGCCGGTAGGTTTTTTGGAGGTGGTGAGCTTCTAGAACTTTCATGACGCGAACCCGATGCAAACGCGAAGCCGATGCAAAAAGGAGCGCTGAAGAGAGGAGGGCCGGCCATTCCACTCTCTCACACCAGAGCATGGGCCCGCCTCGAGAGGGATCCGGCAAGATCTAGGGGGTCATTGGGATCCCAGCCTCCATCCGGCTCAGGGCCAGGCTCATCTTGTCCAGCCACTGCAAAAGGCTCTCCAGTTGCTGCGCTGCCGGTACCATCCCCAGCCCTCGCACCGTCACCTTGCCCGGTTGGTAGACAAAGCGAGGCTGCAGGTGAGTGGGCAGGGCCTCTTTCAGGCGATTCCAAGCGGGCTCCTCCATGGGGGTTTCCAAAAGCACATGCTCTTTGGCCGGTTTGATGCGGGAAAAGCCCAGGGCTCGGGCCAGCACCTTCAGCTCCATTACCCGCAGCAGCTCCTGGGTAGGCTTGGGCAGGGGGCCAAAGCGGTCTTGCCATTCTTGGGCAATTTGCAACAGCTCGACCCGAGAGCCGGCAGCGGCCAGTTGTCGATAAGCCTGCATCTTTTGATCTTCGTCGGGAATATAGCTTTGCGGGATCATAGCGGTTACATTGAGGTCAATTTGTGTGTCCTCCACCTGTGGGATCTCCTGGCCGCGAATTTCTCGAATGGCTTCTTGCAGCATTTCCAGGTAAAGATCGAAGCCCACCGCATTGACTTGCCCGGATTGTTCCGTTCCCAGCAGGTTGCCAATGCCACGAATTTCCATATCCCGCATTGCCAACTGATAGCCGGATCCCAGTTGGGTAAATTCCTGAATGGCCTGTAGGCGTTTGCGGGCCTCCTCGGTGAGGATCCCGTCTTCTCGGTAAAACAGCCAAGCATGGGCTTGGATCCCAGCCCGGCCCACCCGCCCCCGCAGCTGGTATAGCTGAGCCAATCCAAACTCCTGAGCATTTTCAATCAAAATGGTGTTGACGCGGGGAATATCCAAACCGGATTCGATAATCGTCGTGCAGACCAGGATATCGATTTCCCCATTGTTAAAAGCCAGCATCGTTGCCTCTAGCTCCCCTTCCGGCATCTGCCCGTGGGCAATGGCAATGCGAGCACCGGGCACCCACTCCCGCAATTTGGCACTGGTTTCTTCGATGCCTTCAATGCGGTTGACGACATAGAAGACTTGACCGCCGCGATCCAACTCTTGGCGGATAGCCGTGCGGATGACTTCGGGGTTGTAGGGAGAAAGGTGAGTTTTGATAGGCCGGCGGGAAGGAGGCGGAGTTTGGATCAAGCTCATTTCCCGCAAACCCGACAAGGCCATATACAGAGTGCGGGGAATAGGGGTGGCGGTGAGGGTGAGTACATCCACCTGGGTTTTGAGAAGTTTGATTTTCTCTTTTTGGTTGACGCCAAAGCGCTGCTCTTCGTCAATAACCAAAAGGCCTAAATCCCGAAATTGCACATCCTTGCCCAAAAGCTGGTGGGTGCCCACCACAACATCCAGTTCGCCACTCTTGAGACGGGATAGGATTTCTTTTTTCTCCTCCGAGGTGCGGAAGCGGTTGAGCAAGCCCACTTGAATAGGATAGGGAGCAAAGCGCTCTTTGAGGGTGTGGTAGTGCTGCTGGGTAAGAATGGTGGTTGGCGCCAGGAGAGCTACTTGCTTGCCGGCGGTTACGGCTTTGAAAATGGCACGGATTGCCACCTCTGTTTTGCCAAAGCCCACGTCCCCACACAGCAGCCGATCCATAGGGCGTGGAGATTCCATATCCCGCTTGATCTCCTGGACAGCTCGGAGTTGATCCGGCGTCAGGGGATAGGGGAAAGAATCTTCCAGCTCCTGTTGCCAAGGAGAATCGGGCGGGAAGGCATAGCCCTCCTGTTCGGCACGTTTGGCATAGAGCTGCAGCAGGTCAAAGGCCACTTTTCGCAGGCTCTTTTTCACCTTCTGTTTGGTCTTTTCCCAGGTGCTGCCGGACATCTTGTGCAGGGCAGGTGGTCCATCCCCGCTGGCGCGGTAGCGGGAAAGGGAGTTGACCTGGTCGGCAGCCACCCGCAACAGGCCATCGCTGTATTGAATAACCAGGTACTCGCGGGTTTCGCCCCCAATGGTGAGGCTTTCTAAGCGCAGAAACTGGCCAATGCCATGGGCCTTGTGAACGACAAAATCCCCTGGCTTGAGCAGGTTGGGATCCACCTGGCGAGAGCTGGCCTGGCGGCGCTTGCGCACATAAGTAGGGGTGGCCAGGCTGTGCTGGCCGAAAAACTCGCGGTCGGTGAGCACCACCCACCCCAAGGTGGGCAGGAGAACCCCCTCCAGCTCGGCCAGGCCGGAATACTTGAGGGCCACTGGGGTGTAAGACTGCAGCTGCCGCTCGATGGCCGGGAAGTCTTTGGGATTGGGCACGTACTGGGCGGGGCAGTCGTGTTCCTGCAGCAGAGCTACGGTGCGGGAGGGCTGGGCAGAGAGGATCCACACCTGCAACTGCTGCTTGCGGTACTCGCGCAGGGTTTTGGCCAGGGATCCAAACTGGTGGGGAGCAGTAGGCACAGGCCGGCTTTTTAGGTCAAGGGCAGCTTCGGCTTCGCCAGCAGGGGCAAAGGTGCGGGCCAACAGGCAGGGGAAGGGATCCCAGTCGGGAGCATGGAGATCGAAGGGGCGGTGGAAAGGCACCAGAGCTGGCTCGCTGGCCCGGGCCAGCTGCCACTGCTCCTGGGCGTGGCTTAGCCACTGCCGGCTGTGGGCTTGGCACTGCTCCGGCTCGTCGATCAGGATCAAAGCCTCGGGATCCAGATAGCTCAGCAGGTTGGCTGGCGGATCGTAGAGCAGGCCGAGAAAACGGCGCAAGCCCTCCGGAGGAGACGGCGACTGCTCCAACTGCTGCCGTAGGCCCTGGGAGAGCTGATCGGCTTTTTCCTGCAGCGCTGGCCAGAGGATGGGTCCGTAGCCGGTGGGAGTTAGCCAGACATGGGGGATCCCATCTTGGGAGCGCTGGCTGACTGGGTCAAACTCCCGCAGCCTCTCCAGCTCGTTGCCAAACCACTCCAGCCGCACCGGCCACTCGCAGGCCACCGGGAAAACGTCGAGAATATCGCCTCTCTGGCTCCACTCCCCTTCGCTTTCCACCAGGCTTACCCGCCGATAGCCCAGACGAGCCAACTGCTGCCCCAACTGCTGCGGCGACATCTCCAAGCCGGGTTCCAGCTTGAGGCAAAAGGCCCGAAACACCTCTGGAGGGGGAAGGTGGGGTTGGAGGGCCCGCTCTGTCGCCACAATGGCCATGCCCTTCTTCCCCTGGAGGCAATCGGCCAGCACCTGAAACTGGCCCCACACCAGCTCCGGTTCCAGGTCAAAAGGTTCGTAGGGGGAAGCCTCTGAAGTAGGGTAGAGCTGCACACTCTCCCAGCCCATGCCCTCCAATTGCGCTGTCCACCGGCCCGCTTCTTCCAGCGTGGCAGTGACCACCAGCAGGGATCTTCCCTCCTGCTGGGCCAAAGCCGAGGCGATCAACCCCTTGGCAATCCGCCCTGCCCCCTGCAGATTTGCCTGTCGCCGTGATCTCAACCGGGCGGCCAACTCTTGCATCAAGCCAGATTGGGCCAGAAAGCGCACCAGCGGGATAAACGACATCTTCCACCCCACACTGCAAACTGCGATCCCAACAAGCAGGGATCCCAATTCTGGCAGGCTCCGGGGACAATCAGCAGCCGTCTGCTGGAGCTGTAGACGGGAAGTCGCCCCTTGCTGGGAATTGCTCCTCGATCTATTGGGACAACAGTTTTGTTGTTTAAAGACGAAGAAAACCAGAACCCTATGTCAATGGCCTGCCAGTTTTTGGCCGCTAGGTTCACAGAGGGCTTTTTGCTTTGTAGTCCAAATTACAAAAAAAGGTCTATATCTCACAGAATCCTAAAATTAACCTTTAGAGTCGGACGGCTTGTCGATTGTCTTGGCCAAGATTCGATGTTAGAAGGAACCACAAAGCGCGGCTTTCCCGGCCTCATCCGATGTCTGCCAGTCAGCAAGATGTTTTTCATGCAAGAGATGTAGCTGTATCAATTGCAGCAGATGTTGTCGGAAAAAGCTGCATGAATCAATCCACCTAAACTTGGTACAAATTATGTTTCTAGACACCGTCGCACTTTCTCGGCTACAATTTGCCCTCACGGCCATTTTTCACATGTTGTGGCCGGTTTTAACAACGGGGATGGCCATTTACCTTGTTGTTATTGAGGGACTTTGGCTGAAAACCCGCAACTTAGATTACTACCGCCACGCCCGTTTCTGGTCAAAACTCTATGTGTTGAACTTCGGTATTGGCGTGGCCTCAGGCTTGCCAATGGCCTTTCAGTTTGGCATGAACTGGGCACCCTTTTCCGAAGCGGTGGGAGATTTTTTTGGAACCATCCTGGGCTTTGAGGGCACGATGGCCTTTATGCTGGAGGCCAGCTTTCTGGGGATCATGCTGTTCGGCTGGGAGCGCGTCCCGCCGGTGATTCACTGGATCTCGACGATCCTGGTGGCCTTTGGCGCCAACTTATCCACCTTTTGGATCCTGACGGCCAACTCTTGGCTGCAGACACCGGCAGGTGGCGTGTTCGTCGATGGGAAATTTGTGGTGCGGGACTACCTGCAAGCTATTGTCAACCCCTTCATGGTCAACAGCTTTCTGCACATGTTTTTTGCCACCTTGGAAACCTCTTTGTTTGTTATCGGTGGCATCAGTGCCTGGTACATTCTCAAGCGGCGGCACAGCGAGTTTTTCTCCCGCTCCCTCAAAGTGGTCTTGGCGATGGCCCTGGTGGTCGCCCCTTTGCAGGTGTTCGTCGGCCATCTGAGCGCGGAGCAAGTCTATCGCTATCAGCCGGCCAAGCTGGCGGCCATGGAGGCCCAGTGGGAGACGATCCCTGCCGGCGAGCGGGCAGACTGGAGCCTGTTGGCTGTGCCCAACGACCGCGAAGAGCGCAACGAGTGGGAGGTGAAGATCCCTGGCGCGCTGGGCTATCTGCTGGAGTTCAAACCCAGGCTGGATCGACCCATTCAAGGGCTCAAAAGCTGGGATCCCCAAAATCGTCCCCACATGGTTGGCCTCATCTACTACTCCTTTAGGACAATGGTGGCCATTGGCCTCCTCCTAGCCGGGCTTGTCGGAGTTACCCTTGTGCAATGGCTGAGGGGCAAGCTCTCAGTGGAGGCCCTTTCTCAGCAAAAGTGGCTGATGAGAGCTTGGATCTTCGCAGCACCCCTGGGATACATCGCCGTTGAAACCGGTTGGATCGTCCGCTGTGTGGGTCGGCAGCCCTGGATTGTGTATGGACAACTGCGCACGGTGGAATCGGTTTCGCCCCTGCCGGCAGGAGAAGTGCTGTTTTCTCTGGTTGGCCTGACCGCGTTGTACACTGTGTTCTTCGTTGCCGCTCTCTACTTTGGCAGCCGCATCATCCGCGAAGGGCCAAACCTGGAGTTGCCCGCCCCTGTCCCGGCAACGCAGCCGGTGATCGTGGTCGAGCCTGCCCGCCACGAGCCAGATCGCCGTCCTGCAGAAGCTCGGTAGCAGCAGTTTGGTAGCCATCTAACTGGTGACTCCAAGTAGCAACAGGGCAACGTAGCAGGCCCATTCCCCACAGCAGTGAAACCCTTCGCTACGTCAACTCCCAACTTCCCTTCCCTAGAGGGAGAGGGACTGGGGATCGCCATCGGGAACTGTCTCGCACTGGTCAGAAATACTCAAAGCAGAGGGAACAGCGATGGAATCTTTTGAGCCTTTACAGCGGTTTCTGCCCCAGGTTTGGTTTTTTATCCTGGGCCTATTCCTATTTCTCTACGTTCTGCTGGACGGGTTTGATCTGGGAGTTGGTATCCTCTCCCTGACGGCCTCCAGCGAGACGCGGCGCAGCATTCTCATGACCAGCTTGGGCAATGTTTGGGATGCCAACGAGACGTGGCTGGTGTTGATGGGGGGATCCCTATTTGGATCTTTTCCTCTCGCCTACGCCACCATTCTCAATGCCCTCTACATACCCTTGGTGATCATGGTGGTGGGCCTGATCTTGCGGGCCGTTTCCTTCGAGTTTCGGGAAAACGCCGACGACAAGTTGGTGTGGAACCTAGCCTTTGGAGTGGGCAGCTTTTTGGCAGCCTTGGGCCAGGGATTTGCCTTGGGCAGCGTCTTCGAAGGGATCCGCGTGGACGAAGCCGGCCACTTTGCCGGCAGCCCCTGGGATTGGCTGACCTGGCGCACGCTGTTGGTGGCTCTTACTTTGATCCAGGGCTATGTGTTAATCGGCTCAGCCTACCTAATCGTTAAGACCACCGGCGAGCTTCAGGAAACCTACTACAAGACGGCAACCATCGCCACCTGGACAACTTTACTGGGGGCAGTGTTTATCACCATCAGCACTCCTATCATGTCCGAGCAGGCGCGTGCTCAGCTTTTCTCGCCCCCCCTTTTCTACATCTTTGCTGCCATCCCAGTTCTGGGACTTTTGTTGGTGGCGTTGTTGCTGCGCAGCCTGCGCCGGCGGGAAGAAAATAGCGTTTTGGTTTACACTTTTTTGATCTTTGCGCTTTCTTTTATCGGCTTGGGGTTCATGGTCTTCCCCAACATCATCCCCCCCAGCGTCACCATCTACGAAGCGGCGGCCTCCCCCAGCTCGCTGGTGTTTATGCTCACCTTTATTGGCTTTCTGATCCCGGTTATCTTGTCCTACAACATCTACAACTACGTGGTGTTCCGGGGCAAGATCGTGGTGCAGGAAGCGGCGGCGGAAGAGGCCAAAGTTCCAGAGGCAGTTTAAGCTGGCCTGAGGATGCAGCAATAACCCCGCCCGGTGATGGGCGGGGCAATTTTTTAGGTGCAATCGAACGTCTACAGAGAAAGGCTCTCACTCTCTCTTGAGCCATTGCCGGATCTGCTCGGCAGCTACATCGCGACCTCCCAACCCAAAAGCCAACGCCACCGCCACGGCAATCGCCCCCAGAACCAGACCAAAAGCCAACACCACAATGTCGGTGGCCACGCCCATCTGCTGCAGGGCCATGGCGCCAACAAAAACCAAGATAGCCACCCGCGCCGCCTGGGCCAGTACCCCTGAGGAAGGGCTACCCAAGCTCTTGATCATAGAGTGGGCCAAATTGGCCAAATAAAGACCGATCCCAAACACCAGGGCGCCGATGAGCACCCGACCGGAAATCAGCAACAGCCCCTGCACAATGTCGGTTAGGGCGGCAAACTGCAGCAACTCCACTGCCGGCACCGCCCCAAACAAGACCACGCCTACCCAGACCACCGAGCCGGCGATCTCGGAGGGAGTGCGACGTTTGGCAGCGGGATCCCCTTCAGGCTCAGGAGCAGCGGCCAGGGGCAAGCCCAGCCCCGCGACCAGACGGTCAAAACCCACCGCCTGCAGCAACTGGGTTACCAAGCTGGCCAAAAATTGCCCCAGCAAGTAAAAGACGGCCAGGATCAAAGCGGATCCCGCGATCAAGGGAATGGCCCGCAACACCTGCTCCAGCATCGCCACTGCCGGATCGGAGATGGCCCGAATTTCCAAGGCATTCAGCGCCGCAATCACCGCCGGGATCAACACCAAGACATACACCACCGTCCCGACGATCTGGGCCAACTGGGGAACGCCAAAGCGTGCCCCCAACCGATTTGCCCCTGCTGCCACCAACAAATTGGAGACGATCCCACGCACGATGCGGGCCAAAAACCAGCCCACTGCACCGATGATCAGCGCTCCCAAAATCCGCGGCACCATCGACAGCAACTGATCCAGCAGGTTTTGCACCGGCTGCAGCGGCCCCTGCAGGTTCAGGGTATCCAGGATGATCGGCAGAAAGAACAGCAGAATCAGCCAGTAAAGGGCATTGCCCAAAGTTTCATTCAGTAGAAAAGGGGTGACCTCTGCACCTCCCTCTTGGCCGGTCGGGGTTCCTTCTACGCCTGCCTCACCGGCAGCGCTTTCCTGTTGCAGAGGCCGGGCCAACTGCTCATCGAGGTTGAAACGCCGCAGCCCCTGGATGACCGCCAGCCGAGCAACAGTGGCCACCACCCAGCCCACAGCCAGCAGCACCAGCGCCCCACCCACCCGTGGCAGATAAACGAAGATTTCCCCCAAAAACCTGTTGAGCGGATCGGAGACAGCTTGAAGCTGCAGGGCATTCAGTACCGCCACCAACACAAAAGCAAGAATCACCCAGTAGACGGCAGCGGCCACCCAGCGCTCCGTTTGGGGCAGCTTCTCGCCGGGCTTTTGGCCCAAAACCCAAGCAGCCAAGCGATTGTCCAGTTGCGTCCTTTTGAGCAGTCCTCTAACGCCGAAGGCTACTGCCATGGCCACTATCCAACCCAGAATTAAGATGACAATCGCCGCAAGGAGATTGGGCATAAAATCGATAAGCCTAGACCAAAGACTGACGACAAAAGAGATGGCCTCATCTCCAATGGTGTTTCCAGAGGTGTCCATAATGATCCTCACAGCTTGAAAATGCTCAGGATGGACAGATAACAAGTGTAGGTTAACCTGAAGTGTTTTTTCAGGCAAGTTGGCCAAAGGGGGAATATGATATGAAAATATATATTGAGGCAGAAATGTCGGATCTCGAAATAAAACTTCACATTCTATTAACCCAAGGGCTCCAGCCATCAGTCAAAGCTCCGATGGGCCATCGAACGGCAAGGATCGAATTCAAGTTGTTGATACCGCAGATTATAGCTTTTCCCCACCGAGCAGGAGCTTTGTAGATTAAGTCAGGATCTCTGTTGTGCGATGGATGCGGCTGCATTGGCTAGAGTCAGTGTTGCTGGGAGGAACTGTAGCGGGCAGTTTGCATCCACAGAATGAGAGCATTTTGATGACCTATATAAAGAATCAAACGGGCAATCGACACTCGGTCAATGGGTTGGATCCCCTGTAGCCTTGATATGCTTAGCCTATTGGCTTGCTCACTGTCTGACCTAGGGTGTATCCCGAAATACGTTTGCAGTTCTTCAATTTACAATTGATGCTTTTCTAAATCGGTTTCTTCCAATACACCAGCGCATCTTCTCCGTTGTAATACCCCTTGCGACGTCCCAGCCGTTGAAACCCTGCCGATTCGTACAGGCGGATTGCCGCTTGATTGGAAGCCTTTACCTCCAGAGTGGCCCAGCGGCAGCCTGCTGCTCTCGCTTGGTTCAGCAGTTCTTCCAGAATCCGCCGGCCCAAGCCCTGTTGCCGGTGCTCGGGATCCACCGCCAAGGAGATGATATGCGCTTCTTCTTCAATGCGCCAGAGAATGCCGAAGCCCACCAGCTCTTTTGTCGTCTGCGTCGGCGAAGTGGGGTTTGGAGAGGGAAGGGGAAACTCGGCTCGGCCCGAGCCACACGAAGCGCCAACGGCAGCGGGTTCCGCCACTACCCCAATCACCGTGCTTGTGGGTCGCTCCAGCTCCGCTCGATATCCCTGTTCTCCCCAGTATCCCCCATAGCACCGCCGATCCAGCTCCAGCAGTTGGGGCAGGGCAGTGATGTCCAACAGCTGCAGCCGATAACTCGTACTGCTCATAGTGGCCTAGTCTCGCAATTCGCAGAATTCCGCCAACAACAACTGCCCCAAGGGATCGTCATCGGGAGCCGCATAGGGCAAGGCTCTGCGGCTGATGCTCAAGATGTTGCCCCCCGATTGGGGATGGCACTCCGCACCGCTTTCGCGAACAGGCTTGAATTCGTAGTCGATCCCTTCGGTGAAGCCGGCTTCCTGTAGGTAGTCTTGGGCGGCTTTGAGGATCCCTTCTCGCAGTTGCGCTTTGACCGCAGGGGCCATGAGGTGGCGAACAAACCACTGGGCGCTGGCGGGATCCACCTCGGCCAGGTATTGGAGGGCAGGGGTCAACACGGCGGGGCGCTCTTGAGGGGACAAGCCGTTCACCTGCTGAGCTACCGCGGGCACATCCCGCCGTTGCATGGCCTGGATCAGGGCTTGAATGTCTGGGGAGAAGGAGGGATCCGACACTTGGCTCATGGCTGGGGGTACCAGAGGGATTCGAGGGTGCGGACAAGGGCTGCTGCTTCGAAAGGAGAGGGAGCAGTCGGCAGACAGACGGTTACATGGCCCAGTTTTCGCCCTGGGCGGGCAGGGGTTTTGTGGTACCAATGCACCGTGGCATTGGGGAGCTGGGCCAGGCGCTGCCGCTTTTCTGGGTAATCGCCGGTAGCATGCTCATAGCCCAAGAGATTGACCATCACTGCCCCCCCACACTTGAGGGAGGGATCCCCCAAGGGCAGGCCGAGGATGGCCCGCAGGTGTTGCTCGAATTGTGAGGTGCGGCAGGCTTCTAGGGTGTAGTGGCCGGAATTGTGGACCCGCGGCGAGATTTCGTTGATCCAGATCCCGGCCTTGGGGTGGGGCGGCGGCACCCAAAACAGCTCGATGCCAAACACGCCAACTGCACCCAATTTTTCCATCAGATCGGCTGCCAAGCGCCGGATCTCGGCCTCGGTGGTTGGGGGGATGCGGGCAGGCACCAGGACATGGCGGCAGATTTGCTCAATCTGCACAGTTTCCACCACCGGATAAACCCGGATCTCTCCCTTCAGCCCCCGCGCCACCATCACCGCCAACTCCCGCTCAAACGGGATCCATTCCTCCAGCAATAGCGGGATCCCCTCAGATTGGCTAAGGGCCTGCTGCAAAGCCGCTCGCTCGTGCAAGATGCGGGTGCCCTGCCCATCGTAGCCCTGCCGCCGTCGCTTGAGCACCACCGGAAAGCCCAGTCCAGCCAGGTCTGCCGAATCCAACACCGCCTCCAGCGGAAAAAAAGTCGGCACCGGCAACCCCAACCGCGCCAGGAACTGCCGTTGGTGCAACTTGTCCAGCAGCGGCTCTAGCGTGCTGAGGCTGGGACGAAAGCGGGATCCCTCCGGATCCAGTTTTTTCAGCTCCGGCAGAGGGATAAACTCGTTTTCAAAAGTAACCACCGGGCAGCGCTCCAACAACTGGGCCGTGGCCTGGCTGTCGGCTGTGGATCCCCAAACCACCCCATCGGCCACTGCCACCGCCGGATCGGTGGGAGCAGCAGCCTGCACCACCAGCGGGATCCCCATCTGGCGAGCTGCCAAGGCCAACATCTGCGCCAACTGCCCGCCGCCAATCACCCCCACAGGTTGGGATCTCTGGTCTTTTGAGGATACCTGGGTTTCCACAGCCGTACCGTTATACTGGGTGGTGGGCCGCTGTCCATTGCTTCTTGGATCCAGAACCCCATTATGGGATCCCTTGCCCTCCAGCGCTAGGAGAAAAACGGTGGAACCCTCTCAACCGTCTGAGCCCAGAGCTTTGATTAACCGGGCTTTGGCAGATAAGGTCTTAACTCGCGCTGAACAACAGCAGATCCTCAATGCCGTCATGGCCGATCAAGAAATTTCCCCAGAAGAGCATGACTCTAGTCAATAATAAGCTCAACTATACTGAA
>NZ_JANSIM010000253.1:0-9203 GCF_047502655.1 Synechococcus sp. R5-12
TTCCTGAACCATGTTCAGGAGAGTTCAGCGTGAATGTATCAGATAGGTTGCCTGGGCCATGTTCACCCAGCCTTCCGCTTTTTCGGGGGGGAGGATCCCGGCAGCAACGCTTCTTTGCACAATTTCAGGCAGTTTCTCATACCCCCGCAGATCCCCCAGGATGATAAACACCACCGATGCATCCGCCACCTTCTGTTGGTTGTAGGCCAGAGATTTGAGGCGCTCTTTGTCTTCCGGGTCGGTGACCGCAACAAACCGCCAGTGCTGAATGTTGAAGGAAGAAGGAGCTTCCGTAGCATAAGCCACCAGCTCTCGGATCTCCGCTTCCGATAAACGGCGGCTGGGATCCAATTTGTCGGCGGAAATGCGCTCTTTCAGGGCAGTTAGGGCGTCCATAGGGATCCTCAAGTGTCGGTAGAAAGGCTGCTCCCCCCAAAGGTAGGGGCAGGATTGGCAAATGGCTATACATTCCGTGTTCAAACGGTCTGTCTTCTTTGTTATCTCCCTTTTATCCAGCCTGTGGCAACCGGGTGAGGCACAAACTGGGCCTTGGCAGGGCAGGCAAGCGGGATCCCTAACGCAAAGGCAGGTATGATGGAAAAACAAACTGGTCTCATCTGGGTCGCCCGGTTAATCGTCGGATTGGTGTGGTTGATGGGGAGAAGCAATCGGTGAACTTCGGTCGAGTGCTGACGGCCATGGTTACCCCCTTTACCGATGAGGGGGAGCTTAACTACGATGAGGCCGCTCGTTTGGCCGATTACTTGGCAACCCACGGCAGTGACGGCTTGGTGGTCTGTGGCACCACAGGCGAATCTCCCACCCTAACCTGGCAAGAGGAGTATGAGCTGTTCCGCGTGGTGCGAGATGCCGTAGCCGGTCGGGCTAAGGTGATCGCCGGGACGGGATCCAACTCCACCCGTGAGGCCATTGAAGCCACAAAAAAGGCCGCTCAACTCGGTTTGGATGGCTCTCTGCAGGTGGTGCCCTACTACAACAAGCCTACCCAGGCCGGCCTTTATGAGCACTTCAAGGCCATCGCCCAAGCCAGTGACCTGCCCATCTTGCTCTACAACATTCCCAGTCGGACAGGGGCCAGTTTACAGCCGGAGACCGTAGCGAAATTGGCAGAATTGGAAACGGTTGTCGCCATCAAAGAAGCCGGTGGTATGATGGATGTAGCTTCGGAAATTCGGCGACTCACTCCCTCGCGTTTTGCCATTTATTCGGGAGATGACTCTTTGACGTTGCCACTCCTATCTTTGGGAGGCAGCGGTGTGGTCAGTGTAGCCAGCCACCTGGTTGGGTTGCA
The DNA here is from genome assembly GCF_047502655.1 of Synechococcus sp. R5-12. Taxonomy (NCBI): domain Bacteria; kingdom Bacillati; phylum Cyanobacteriota; class Cyanophyceae; order Synechococcales; family Synechococcaceae; genus Synechococcus; species Synechococcus sp. R5-12. The sequence goes on from NZ_JANSIM010000253.1 coordinate 1,313, forward strand.
GTTGCAGGAGCTGATCCAGAGCTACATCAGAGGGCAACACGATCAAGCTTTGGCCCACCACCTGCGCCTGTTTCCGTTGTTCAAGGTTTTATTCATCGAGACCAACCCAGTTCCGATTAAGGCCGCATTGGAGATGCAGGGTTGGCGAGTGGGTCGGGCGCGCCTTCCCCTAGCGCCTCTACAGCCCAGTTCTCTGCAGGTTTTGCGACAGGTGCTTGAAGAGATGGGCCTACTGGCTGAATCGAAGGGATCCGAACAAATGGCGACGAAAGTTTCATGATTGCATTTTTAGGCTTTGCTTCTGCCATGACCACGGTTTTCAGGGGTTTGCAAGGGGCTCTTTTGTGGCGTTTGACCTGTGGGTAGGTAGCTTTTTCCCTGAAAAGCTCTTCCCCGGCCTGGGAAATGGATGAGTTGCGGCTTTCGCCCACAACTTTGTCGGGGATAGCCTGCGCCTATTTCTGTTTTTGTTTTTTTACTGTTGAGGATCTAAACCCATATGCCAACACCACGTTCTTCAGTTGTTTCTCGTTCTGTAACCCCACAGTCCACCTCTTCCGTTCAGATGATTCCGCTGGGCGGCGAACGGGAGATCGGCAAAAACACATGGGCCTTCCGCTACGAGGACGACATTATCCTCTTGGATGCCGGTTTGGCTTTTCCCGATGAGAGCATGCACGGCGTGAACATCGTGCTGCCGGACATGACCTACATCAAGCAAAACCGCGACAAAGTGCGGGGGATGGTGGTTACCCACGGCCACGAAGATCACATCGGTGGCATCCCGTATCACCTGCGGGAATTTGATATTCCGGTCATCTACGGCCCCAGATTGGCGCTGGCGCTGCTGGAAGAGAAATTGCGGGAAGTGGGCCTGCTCAACCGCACAGAGCTGCGTCCTGTTGGCCCCCGTGAAATCGTTCCCTTGAGTAAGCACTTTTTTGCCGAATTCATTCGCAACACCCACTCTTTTGCCGATAGCTTTACGGTGGCTCTGCACACGCCTGTGGGCGTCATTATTCAGACCGGCGACTTTAAGATCGACCATACCCCCGTGGATGGGGAGTACTTCGACCTGCAGCGGTTGGCCGAACATGGGGAAAAGGGAGTGCTCTGCCTGATCAGCGACTCCACCAACGCGGAAGTGCCGGGGTTCACCCCCTCTGAAGCCTCAGTGGTGCCCGGTCTCACCAAGGCCATTGCGGGAGCCAAGGGACGGGTGATCATCACCACCTTTGCTTCTTCGGTACATCGTCTCAACTTGGTGCTGCAGATTGCCGAACAGCAAGGTCGGGTGGTGTCTCTGCTGGGCCGCTCCATGCTAAACGTGGTGGCTCATGCGCGGCGCTTGGGCTACATCCGCTGCAAGGACGAGACGCTGCAGCCAATGCATGTGATCAACAGCCTGCCGGATGACCGGGTGATCATCCTCACCACCGGATCCCAGGGAGAACCGCTGGCTGCTCTCACCCGCATCGCCAACGGTGAGCACCCGCAGTTGCAAATCAAGCCAGGCGACACGGTGGTGTGGTCGGCCAACCCGATCCCTGGCAACACGATCGCGGTCTCGCGGGTCATCGACAAGCTAATGGAGCTGGGAGCCAATGTCATTTACGGCAAAGACAAGGGCCTGCACGTTTCCGGCCACGGCTGCCAGGAAGACCAGAAGCTGATGATTGCCCTCACCCGCCCCAAGTTCTTTGTCCCCACCCACGGGGAATACCGCATGCTGGTCAAGCACGCCGAAACCGCCATGAGCATGGGGATCCCGCGGGAAAACATTGTAATCATCGACAACGGCGATGTGGTGGAGGTGAACCGGGAGCGCATTGCCATCACGGGCCGCGTCCCCTCTGGCCTGCAGATGATCGCCGCTTCCCACGATGGAGTGGTGATGGATGAGATGATGCAGGAGCGGCAGCAGATCGCCAAAGACGGTATGGTGACGGTGGTGATCAGCCTGGACGGCAGTGGCCAGTTGCTCTGCACCCCACAGGTGCAAACCTTTGGCTTGGCGGGGGAAGGGAACCAACTCAAGGGATCCGACCTGAAACCCCTTCTGGAGAACACCCTTCGGCAAGCGTGGCCCCAATTTGCTCGCTCGCTGGAGCGGGGCAGCCTGGACATCGACTGGGCCGGCCTTAAGGGCGAAGTGGAGCGGGTGGTGCGCCGTTTCTTGCGAGAACAATTGCCCGGCAAGCCCACGGTGGCGGTTTTTGTGCAATCCCCTGAAGAGGAGTCTGTGTCTTCCCTGAGTGTGGAAACCCAACCGGAGCCGGTAGCGGGTGCTCTGGGCCGGCGGCGGCGTTCCTCGGCAGCGGTAGCTGCTTCCTAAAACTGGCCCGTTCTCCGTGGCTGGATCGTCTAAGCGCCTTTGGGATCCCTTGCCGAGCGCAGGGATCCTTCCTATTGTGCCGGCCTGTACCCATCTGCGAGAAAACCTCGGAGGGCAGACTCTGCCGCCGCATCTGGTTGCAGGGATCCCACCTCGCTAAAGAGAGGGCAGCGGGTTTGGGGAGGGAGCGGTTGCCGAAGGGCGCTCAAGAAGGCATCGGCCAAATCGGCGTAGCCCCGGTCGTTGGGGTGAAAGCCGTCGGCCAGCGGGCCGGGAAAGAAGGACTCGCGTCGGTAGGAGCGGGGATCGCAGAGCAAGTCCACCACTGGGATCCCCTGTTGGCTTAAGGGGTTGATGGCCCGTTGCGTGAGGCCAACCGAGATCAGGGAGAGCAGTTGGCGCACGCTGCTGGGTTGCTGCTGACCCAGAGGAATCAGGGCGAAGTTGGGCAGGTTGGCCACCGCCAGGCGAGCTTGAGGGGCACGGGCATGCACCGCTTGCAGCAGGGTTTGGTAATCGGCGGCGAATTGTCGGATCTGCTGATCGACGAAGGGCAAGGGATCCTCACCTCGGAGAGCCCGTTGAGCCGCCGCCAGAGCGATGGCGTTGGTATCGTTTCCGCCCACCCAAATGGTGATCAGGGTGGCATCGGGGGGAAGGCGCGGCACTTGATCCTGCAGCAAATTGGCCGGGATCCCCTGCCTCAGGGCTTGCATGGCGGGGCTGAGCACCGCTCCCGAACGGCCCAGGTTGATAAGCTCCACTGGGCCGGGCAGCAAGCGAGCCAGGCGGGGCACATAGCCCGTTCCATTGGGGCAGTCCAGGGGCTCTGAGCGCTGGGGTCGGCTGCCGCCAGCATTGGCTGGGCCATCACAGGAAATGGAGGCGTTGTAGCCAACGGCATCGCTGGCTCCCAGGGCAACGTAGCGGGTGAGAGTGGGTGGGCTGGGCACAACAGGGGATCCAGAACTGGCAGAGCAGCCGGTTAGCCCCAAACTGAGTATCAAAATCAGCAGGGAGAGGAGGAACACCCAGCTGTCTTGTTGTCTTGGAGTCGAGTTTTCTGGGGTTCGGGTGCTGGCATCCTTTGCAGAGAGAGGCATGGGAAAGCGGGCATAGATAGGGCGAGGCGGGAAGCACCCCCAGACAGGCTAGCCAAGGATCCCAAAATTGGCGAGGTATGGTGGGAGTATGCCGCTACGGTTTTGCAAGTCCCGCACCTACCACGATCCCCTGCATGGCGCCATCAGCCTGAATGGAGGGGACGCGGTTGAGGCTCTGCTCATTCGCCTGATCGATACACCGGCCTTTCAGCGGCTGCGCCGCATTCGCCAGTTGGACACGGCCTTTTTTACCTTCCACGGGGCAGAGGGATCCCGCTTTACCCATTCGGTGGGGGTGCTGCAGGTAACGCGGCGGCTGTTCGACAAATTGGCCCATCGCCACCCAGAGCTGCGCCCCTATCGAGCGGTAACCTTGGCCTCGGCTCTGCTGCACGACATTGGCCATGCCCCTTTTAGCCATGCCGGGGAAGAGATCTTCGGCTGCCGGCACGAGGTTTGGACGGCCCGCATTCTCCGGGAGGATCCCCAGGTGAGGACGCTGCTGGCGGAGTTTGATTCCCAACTGCCGGCCCAGATGCAGCAAGTGCTGCAGAAGCAATTTCCCCTGCCGCTGGTGGGGCAACTCATCTCCAGCCAACTGGACTGCGACCGCTTCGATTACCTGATGCGGGATAGCCTGCTCACGGGTGCCCAATACGGCCACCTGGACTTGGATCGCATCCTAACGGTGCTGGATTATGACCCGGAGACGGGATCCCTGTCCATCCCCGCCCGCAAAGGCCTGGGAGCCATCGAGCACTACCTGGTGGTGCGCTATTTCATGTACACCCAGGTGTACCAGCACCCCAAGAGCCTCTGTGCCCGTTTTATCTTGGAGCGGCTATTCAGGCGGGCAGAGGCGCTCCTGCAAAGGGGGGAGATTGAGCTGGATCCCATCCTCAGCGCTTGGTGCTGGGCCTCGCTGGCGGCCCAAAAAGGGGATCCCTTCGAGTTGCCGCTCCCCCTCTACTTGGCTGCCGACGATATCATCTTCAGCTACCCCATGCGCCTCTGGGCCATGTCGGGGAAGGATCCCATCTTGGCGGATCTGTCGCGGCGCTACTTGGAGCGGGATTTGTTCAAGGCCCGCAACATTACCCAGTTGTCTGAGGAACAACGCCAAACCCTGGTGGCCGCCGTGCAGGCCAAAATGCTGCAGGACGGGCTGGATCCTGAAAGTTACTTGGGCATCCGCTCTGCCCATGTCCAGGGCTATAGCTTTTATGACCAAGGGATCCAGCTCAAAACCGAGCGTGGCTATGAAGAAATTGCCCATCTTTCCCCTTTGGTGCGTGCCTTGGTGGAAACCCAGCGCCAGGTCTGGCTAATCTTTCCCCGGCCCTATGGCGATATCGTAGAGGGGGTTTTGTCTGCCTAGAAAATCATTGGGCCATCCCAGAGCTAGAGCATTAGAGGTGGGAATCTGTTCCTGAGCACATCTAAACAACGAGGGAAGCAGGAGTGGGGATCCGAGAAATCCTAACGGGGGTATTGTCCTTAACAGCTTTGGCGATTGCCCTAGTGGCTCTGCAACTGAGGCGAGCGTTGCGGGCTTCCCCCTGGCTGAGGGATCCCCCGGCGGAACAGGCAGGGGAAATCGCGGCCGGGATGGAGCGGCTGGCGGTGATCGTGCCCGCCTACAACGAGGCCGAGAACGTGGTGGGCTGCCTCAGCAGCATTCTGGACAGCACCTCTGCCCCTTTGCAGGTGTGGTTGGTGGACGATGAGTCCACGGATGCCACCTGGGAGTTGGCGCAAGCCCTGGCCGCCGAACGGCAAGATCCGCGCCTACACCTGCTCAAGGGGGATCCCCGTCCCAAAGGCCAAAGGTGGGTGGGCAAAAACTGGGCCTGTGCCCAAGCCGTCGCCCGCGTAGAAGCCGACTACTTGCTGTTTCTGGATTGCGACGTGCGGCTGGGATCCGGTGCCATTGAAGCGGCCTTAGGACATTTGCTGGCAAGCGGCAGCGGCTTGGTGAGTGTAGGGCCGCAATTGGTGTGCGGTTGCCTGGCGGAGTGGCTGGTGCAACCCATCATGATGACCATCCTGGCGGTGGGTTACAACTTTGCCGCCGTCAACGATCCCGACAACCCCAAAGCCTTTGCCTTTGGTCCCTTCCTGCTGTTTCGCCGCTCTGCCTACGAGCAAGTTGGCGGGCATGCCGGAGTGGCCGATGTGGTGATCGAGGATGTGGCCCTGGGGCAACGGATCAAAGCCCAGGGGTTGGGCCTGCAAATTTGCCTGGGAGGGCCGCGGGTGCGCAGCCGCATGTATGCCAACGGGGCTGCCCTTTGGGAAGGGTGGACCAAAAACTGGTTCCTGGGCCTGGAGCGCAACTGGGCCTTGGCGGTGTTGGCAATGGGTACGGTCTTGGGGATCTGCAGCTTGCCCTGGTTGGGGGTGATCCTGGCTGGGGCTACGGGATCCCTGGAGGTGCTGTTGGCCAGCTTGGCAGGGATCCTGGCCCAATTGGCCATCCGGCTTCTGCTCCGGCATTGGGCGCATCTGCCCCTCTGCTACTGGTGGCTAACGGCAGTGGGGGGTTGGGCGACAGCGGCCATCATCTTGGCTTCGGCCATCCGCACCACCACCGGCCGCAACTGGACTTGGCGGGGCCGTTCTCTCGCCGTCCACTGACCGGAGTGCGCCAACACCCCAGAAATGGTTCAAGAACATGGTCTAATGGGGGATGTTCGGAAAACAGGCAAGCTGGGTTTAGAAACAGCGGAATAGCACACCATGCAGGCTCTGGTCATCGGATCTGGGGGGCGAGAACACGCTCTGGCCTGGAAGCTGTTGCAGTCTCCCCAGGTTACTCGGATCTACTGTGCCCCCGGCAACGGCGGCATGCAGCAGCTGCCCCGCTGTCAATCCGTGGCTTTGGCGGCTACCGACATCGAAGGGCTGGTGCGGTTTGCTACCGTACAAGGGATCCGCCTGACGGTGGTAGGGCCAGAGCTGCCCTTGGTGCAGGGGATCGTGGACGCCTTCCAGGCAGCAGGGTTGCCCATTTTCGGGCCTAGCCGCGCCGCTGCCCAACTGGAAGGAAGCAAACTCTGGGCTAAGCAATTGATGCAAGAGGCGGGGATCCCGACTGCTCGCGCTACCGGCTTTGCTGAGCTATCTGCCGCTGTGGCCTATCTCGACTCCCAGAGTTTCCCAGTGGTCATCAAAAAAGACGGACTGGCTGCCGGCAAGGGGGTAACCGTTGCCCAAAACCGGGAAGAAGCCGTGCAAGCCCTGGAAGCAGCCCTGGCCAAGCCGGGCGATCAGGTGCTGATCGAGGAGTTTATCCCCGGCCAGGAGGTGTCGGTTTTGGCTCTAACCGATGGCCAGATCTGTGTGCTGCTGCCACCTGCCCAGGACTACAAGCGCCTTGGCGAGGGCGATACCGGCCCCAACACCGGCGGCATGGGAGCTCATGCCCCTGCGGATCACCTGGTCACTCCAGAACTGTTGGCCCGCATCCAAACCCAGATCCTGGATCCCACCCTGGAGGCTTTGCAACGGCGGGGCATCCGCTACCAGGGGGTGATCTATGCCGGTTTGATGATCACGCCCAGTGGGGATCCCTACGTGTTGGAGTACAACTGCCGCTTTGGGGATCCCGAAGCTCAGGTCATCCTGCCCTTGCTGGAAAACCCTTTGGACGAGGTGCTGCTGGCCTGTATAGAAGGACGGCTGGCCCAAATCCAGCTCAAATGGAAACCCGGCTATGCCGCCTGCGTGGTGATGGCAGCCCCAGGCTATCCCGATGCCTACGAGCGAGGGATCCCCATCTCCGGCTTGGATGCAGCTGCCACCACGGGGGCGTTGGTGTTTCATGCGGGTACCCGCCAGGCAGGCAAGCAGCTCCTGAGCGATGGCGGGCGCGTTCTCTGTCTTACCGGCCAAGGGGCAACCCTATCCGAGGCCCTGCGCCAAGCCTACGCAGCTGTGGAGCAAGTGCAGTTTCCCAAGGCCTACTACCGTTCTGACATCGGCAGCCACGCCCTGGGGCCTGCCGTCCGCCGAGGAGTGATCCCTACCCCATAAAGCCATCCCTTGCCCTCTCAGCTGCAGCCGGATGGAAGAAGCCCCAGAGGGGTCGCTCCTCCAGGGCCCATAAAGCAGCTTTGAAAAAAGCTTTGATGCTTAGACGATAGCGCTTTCGGTAACAAGACGGCAACAGTGATATCAAAAGCTCAACTTTACTTTAGATTCCTTAACAATAGCCCTCTGCTTTGACTAGGCACGGATATTGCTGAGCTGAGTCTCTCCCCTCTCGAGGGGGATCCCCCATTAGCCCACTTGAACTGTTGCGGACCCGGATCCCCTAGAGCAGGCATTTCCTCTCCCAGGGTGGAAGAGGGGTTGGGGGTGGTCGTCTGGGGCAGCGCATGGCAGAGGAGACTATCTCTCTCAAATAGATTCAGCTAGAAATCGCAGGAGCCCCGCACTGTACCCGTAGGGT
>NZ_JANSIM010000254.1:0-2667 GCF_047502655.1 Synechococcus sp. R5-12
AGCCCGCACCCTGCGCATAGCGCGGGTGTCGGGTAGTTTACTTTTATCGGACTGGCGGTTGGGGATCCTCGCTTTGCAGGCGGAGAATTTCGGCCTCAATGCGCTGTTGCAAAGCTTTGCCCTCTTCGGAGCGGATCAAGAGTGTAATGCGGTTGTAGTCAGGCACAGTCATACCGTGGCGAGTGATGATCTCGGTCGCGGTGCGGATGAATTCTCGCCGGATTTGATCTTTGCTGGCTGGGTCGTTTGTGGCTTGGGAGCGCTTTTGGGCCTCTTGCCGGTGGGGCTCCATCTCCAAGACGATACGGGCGTACATTGTTACCTGCTCATCGCTCAACACCACAGAGGTGGTGGGGGTTTGAGCCACGGCCAGAGAGACAGTGAGCACAGGGATCCAAGTGCAAACCCAGATCAAACCCACCAGCCCTTTTTGGACCACGCTTTGGATTGGAAATGCCGTCCACCGTCTCCGACTTGCTTTGCCTGACACCGCTGATGTCTCCCCACCCGCCAACTGTTGCTCAGGTTGCCTAGGGTTTTTGTGAGCTTTCGGCCCCACGCCGGTTCAACACTCTGATGAACCCCGCGGGCTTCGATCCTATCTGCTCCTCTCTGTGAAAGCCCAGGGCGTCGTCCACGCTGACAACTGAGCTTGCTTTTCCATTTGACCGAAAACTGGTCTTTAGGTTCCAGTTCCAGTCCCTTTCCAACCTATCTGACACCCAGAAGGGAGTGGCCTCTGGGATAATGGGGATGAATTGTTGGTTATTGCCCCTATGCATTTGGAACGTCGCCCGGTTTTCCCGTTTACGGCCATCGTCGGCCAAGAGGAGATGAAATTGGCCTTGCTCCTCAACGTGATCGACCCGCGCATTGGCGGGGTGCTGATCATGGGGGATCGCGGCACGGGCAAATCCACCACCATCCGCGCTTTGGCCGACCTGCTGCCCCAGATCGAGGTGGTGAAAGGGGATCCCTTCAACAGCCACCCGCGGCAGCGGGACTTGATGAGCGATCAAGTGTGGGAACGGCTCCAAGCAGGGGAAACGCTGGAAAGCACTTGGATCCAGGTGCCGATGGTGGATCTGCCCTTGGGGGCAACAGAAGACCGAGTGTGTGGCACTCTCGACATTGAGCGGGCCTTGGCTCAGGGGGTGAAAGCTTTTGAGCCAGGGCTACTAGCCAAGGCCAATCGAGGCATCCTTTACGTGGATGAAGTCAATTTGCTGGATGACCACTTGGTGGATGTGTTGCTGGATGCGGCGGCCTCAGGCTGGAACACCGTGGAACGGGAGGGCATTTCCATTCGTCATCCGGCTCGGTTTGTGCTGGTGGGATCCGGCAACCCGGAAGAGGGGGAATTGCGGCCTCAACTGCTGGATCGCTTTGGCATGTTCGTCCAGATCGAAACGGTGCGAGATGCTGCCCTGCGGGTGCGGATCGTGGAGGAGCGCAGCCAGTTCGACGCCGATCCCCAGGCTTTTTTGGCCAAGTATGCCGATTCCCAGCAGCGCCTGCGGGAGCGCATCGAAAAAGCCCAACATCTTTTGCCCAACGTGGCAGTGGATCCCGACTTGCGCTTGAAGATCTCCGGAGTATGCGCGGCTTTGGAGGTGGATGGACTGCGCGGAGACATTGTAACCAACCGGGCTGCCAAGGCCCTGGCGGCTTTGGAAGGGCGCAGTGAGGTCACCGTCGCCGATATCCGTCGGGTGATCAGCCTGTGTTTGCGCCACCGCCTGCGCAAGGATCCCTTGGAAACCATCGACTCCGGCTACAAGGTGGAAAAAGCCTTCAGCGAAGTGTTCCAGGTGAGCCTAGAGAGCGCCGCCTAGCCCAAGCACTCCGCGCTGCTAGCCCTCACCCCCGGCCTCTCTCCCGGCGAAGGGAAGTTGGGAGCGGCGAACCTCAGCCAAATAGGGCCGCTAACTTGTCGGCAATGGCGGCAATCCAGGCTTGCTCCTGCCGGCTGAAGCTGCGTGGGGTATCGCTCCCCAAAATCAAGCACCCTTTCTGGCCGATGGGCTGGCACAGCACGGCTTGGGATCCGGGGGGCAACAGGCCATCGAACTCGGCGCGGGCCGGGAACAGCTTGAGATCCACCAAATACACGGGCCGCCCCGTCTGCAAGACCCGCTGTAAAACGCTCTTGGGCTGAATGGAGGGCATCTGGCCGGGGGTGGCTAGGATCCCCCGTTGCAGGAGGGTTCGCCCACCCACCCAGATCACCACGGTGCGGGCGGCGGTGGTGCTGAGCAGGGTATGGGAGGCCCAAGCCAGCTCCAGTTTCTCGCTTTCGGAAAGATCGGGATGCCAATCACAGCCGGGGATCCCTTGCAGGGGGGCCGTTTGGGGTGGAAGAGGCTGGATCTGCTGCCACAGCAGGCCGGTCAGGATCAAAACGGCGCTGAGGAGGATCCCCAAGGCATCTGAACGGGACTGGCTGGTGAGCAATTCCGGCGTAAAGGCCAGTCGATTAATAACCAAAAGGACGCTGCCCAAAAGGCCGGTCACCAGAGGCAGCCGCCTCACCCAGCGATTGGGATCCCTGGGGGCTGGAGTGGGTTCAACCGTCAAGGCAGGCTAGGCATAACCTAGAGGAAGTAACGGGAGAGAAGGGAGAAGCTGATACATTTACGCTGAACACTGCTGAACATCACTGTTCAA